>DATCFW010000145.1:0-23031 GCA_036509295.1 Solirubrobacteraceae bacterium
CATCTCCACCGGCATGCCCAGCGCCTCGTAGATCATGCCGGAGTAGAAGTCGACGTTCGGATAGAGCTTGCGGCTGATGAAGTAGTCGTCCTCGAGCGCAATCTTCTCGAGCTCGGTGGCGATCTGCAGCAGCGGGTTGACACCCGTCACCTCGAACACCCCCTCGACGGCCGACTTGATGATCTTCGCCCGCGGGTCGAAGTTCTTGTAGACCCGGTGACCGAACCCCATGAGCTTCTCGTCGCCCTTCTTGACCCCCTCCACGAAGCCCGGGACGTTCTCCTTGGTCCCGATCCGCTTGAGCATCCGCAGCACCGCCTCGTTGGCGCCGCCGTGCAGCGGGCCGTACAGGGCGGCCACGCCGGCGGCCACGGCGGAGTACGGATCCACCTGCGAGGACCCGACGCTGCGCACGGCGCTGGTGGAGCAGTTCTGCTCGTGATCGGCGTGGAGGATGAACAGCACGTCGAGCGCGTGCTCGAGCCGCGGGTCGGGCTCGTACTTCAGCTCGGCGATCTTGTAGATCATCGAGAGGAAGTTGCCGGGGTAGCTGAGGTCGTTGTCGGGATAGACGTAGGGCATGCCACGGTTGTGGCGGTAGGAGAACGCCGCCAGCGTCGGCATCTTGGCCAGCAGCCGGATCACCTGGAGGTAGCGCATCTCCTCGTCCTTGATCGATGCCGCCTCGGGATAGAACGTGGACAGCGCGCCGACCGACGCGAGCAGCATCCCCATCGGATGGGCGTCGTAGCGGAAGCCCTGCATGAACTCCTTGACGTTCTCGTGCACGAACGTGTGGATCGTGATGAGGTGGTCCCAGTCGTCGAGCTGGGCCTGAGTCGGCAGCTCGCCGTGGATGAGCAGATAGGCGACCTCGAGGTAGCTCGACTTCTCCGCGAGCTGCTCGATGGGGTAGCCGCGGTACTCGAGGATGCCCTTGTCCCCGTCGATGTAGGTGATGGCCGACCGGCACGACGCCGTCGCCATGTAGGCGGGGTCGTACGTCATCAGCCCGAAGTCGTCGTCGGTGGTCTTGATCTTGCGCAGCTCGGTGGCCCGGATCGTGTTGTCCTGGATCGGGATCTCGTACTGCTTGCCGGTCCGGTTGTCGGTGACGGTGAGAGTGTCGCCGGACGTCGCTACGCCGCCGTCCGTCGATTGCTGGGTCTCGGTGGTCATAGCTCTCCTTGAAGGGATGTCCGGAGGCGTCCGCCGCAGCGCTCGAGCCGCGCGCACGACCTTCCCAGACTGTATTACGGGCGGGCGGGTTGGGTTCCGGGGGGCCGGGATCGGGTCCGCGGGCGCGCGGCCTCGGGCGCGCAGGATCGGGTCCGGCGCTCAGCCGGTGAGGATGGCCGCCCCGATGGGGTTCGGCGCTCAGCCGGTGAGGATCGCGGCCCCGAGAGCGAGCGCCATCAGCACGAGCGTCAGGCCCATGACGGCCCGCACCCCGCGATTGCTGTACGGAAAATCGGGCCGCTGCAGCCCGATTCCGGCCAGGACGACCGCCCACACCACCAGCGCCGCGCCCAGCAGGTAGAACGGCACCTTCGACGTGTCGGCGGTGAGCAGCAGCAGCGACATGGCGCGATCGCAGCCTACTTGAAATCGCCGGGCTCGGACCCCGCGGCGGGGGTGGATCGGTAGCGGCTCGCGGTCGCCGCCCGCTGACCCTGGTAATGGCTGCCGAGGCCGGGGCTCCCGTACGGCCGCTGCGCCGGCTGGTCGAGCGTCATGAACGACAGCTGCGCGATCGGCAGGCCGGGATGGAGGATGATCGGGATCCGGGTGAGGTTGTTGAGCTCCAGGGTCAGCGTCCCCTTCCACCCGGGATCGCAGAAGCCGGCGGTGGCGTGCACGATCAAGCCCAGGCGGCCCAAACTCGACTTGCCCTCGATCCGCGCCACCACATCGTCGGGCAGCTCCACCCATTCCAGCGTGCGACCCAGGCAGAACTCGCCCGGGTGGATCACGAACGACTCGCCCTCGGGGACGATGACCTCCTCGGTGAGGTGCTCCGGCGGGTGGCGCAGGTCGATCGCCGTGGCGAGGTGGTTGTGGAACACGCGGAACGAGTCCCCGAGGCGCAGGTCGACGCTGGCCGGCTGGACGAGGCCGGCGTCCCAAGGATCGATCCGGATCCGGCCCGCGTCGACGAGCCGGACGATCGTCCCGTCGGACAGGACCGAGGCCGGCCCCCCGGCCGTCATGTCAGCGGTCATGGTTCTCAGTCTGGCAGCGCGCGCGGCCGGTGGGCCTGCGGCCGCCGTCAGTCCGAGTCCTCAGTGGCCGAGGGTGCGCGCCCGGGCGCGCACCGTGCGGACGCGGGCCGGCGGGTGCGGCGCCGGGTCGCCGTGCGGCCCGCGCCGGGGACGGCGCGGGAACGGCTGGCGCGGATGCGGACGGTGGCGTTTGATGCCGCCGTCGTCGTCAGACGACGGCTCGTCCTCGGGCTCCTGTTTGATCGCCCACCACACGAGGTAGATCAGCGCGGCAAGCGGGATCTTCAGCGCCAGCATTATCCAGATGAATCCCCACATCCAGGTCGCGGATCCTACCGGTTCGGGCGCGTCAAGACCAGCCGAGGCGGCCCGGGGGGCGGCCTCTGCGGCACCGGGCCGGTGGCGTGCGGCTCACCGGGACGGGCGCATTCGCTCGCCCCCCGGGTCCAACCGGGGCTCGTCGGACACCTCGCCGGCGACCCAGCGCCCGAAGATGTCGACGTGGACCTCGGTCCCGACCCCGATCTCGATCGGGAGATACGCATAGGCGATCGACCGCTCCACGGCGTAGCCGTAGCCGCCGGTGGTCACCCGCCCGCGGACGTCGCCCCCGATCCGCACCGGCTCGTTGCCCAGCGCCACCGAGCGCGGGTCCTCGAGCACCAGGCAGCGCAGCCGCCGCGCGGGCTCGGCGAGGGCGTCGGCGCCGACGAATGACCGGTCGGCGCGGACGCAGAACCCGAGACCGGCCTCCAGCGGCGTCTCGTCGGGGGTGATGTCAGCCGCCCACACCCGGTAGCCCTTCTCCAGGCGCAGCGCGTCGATCGCGCGATACCCGGCCGCGGTCAGACCGTGCGGGCGCCCCGCCTCCCACAGCGTGCGCCACAGACCGGCGCCGTATTCGGTGGGGCAGTACAGCTCCCATCCCATCTCGCCGACGAACGTGACCCGCAGGGCGCGGACGGGCACGTCGCCGACGGTGAGCTCGCGCATCCGCATGTACCCGAAATCGAGCGGGTCGGGGGTGAGCGGCGCGAGGATCTCGGGTGCCTTGGGGCCCCACAGGGCAAAGCACGCCCAGCGCGACGTGACGTCCGACAGGGTGACCGAGCCGTCGTGGGGCAGATGGCGGCGGATCCAGCCGGCATCGTGATTGCCGAATGCGGTGCCGGTGACGATCTGGAACGTCTCGGGGCCGACGCGGGTGACGGTGAAGTCGCACTCGATCCCACCGCGGCGGTTGAGCATCTGGGTGTAGACGATCCGGCCCACCTCGTCGTCGACGTGGTTGTCGCACAGCCGCTCGAGCAGCCGGCCGGCGCCGGGCCCCGAGACCTCGAGCTTGGCGAACGAGGACTCGTCGAACAGGCCCGCGGCGGTGCGCGTGGCCAGCGCCTCGGCGCCGATCGCCGGGGACCAGTGCCGCCCCGCCCAGCCGCGCGGACGCAGGCTCTCGTCACCGGCGGCGGCGTTGGACTCATACCAGTTGACCCGCTCCCACCCGGACTTCTCGCCGAACGCGGCGCCGTGATCGTGGTGCCAGGCATACGCGCTCGAGGTTCGCAGCGGCCGGCCGGCGAGGCGCTCGTGGCCGGGATAGCGGATGTCGTAGTAGGTCTCGTAGACCTCCTTGGCGCGGGCCAGCGTGTACCCGGGCGATTGGAAATGGCCCCCGCCCGCCCCGAACCGCCGGATGTCCATCTCCCATACGTCGAGCGAGGGCTCGCCGGCGATGATCCACTCGGCCATCACCCGGCCGATCCCGCCGGCGCCGGCCAGTCCGTGGGCGCAGAACCCGGCGGCGACGAACAGTCCGCGGACATCGCTCTCTCCGAGGCAGAACTCGTTGTCCGGAGTGAACGCCTCGGGTCCGTTGATCAGCCGGGTGACCTTGACGTCCTCCATCATCGGCACCCGGCGCGACGAATTCGCCGCGATCTCCTCGAACCGCCCCCAGTCCTCCTCGAGCAGACGGCCGTTGAAGTCCGGCGGGATCCGATCGACGAGATGGTCGTCCAGCGCCCACGGCGCGCTGTCGCGCTCGTAGCCGCCCATGACCAGGCCGGCCCCCTCCTCGCGGAAGTAGACGAGCAGGTCGGGGTCGCGCAGCGTCGGCAGGTGCGTGGGTGGGTCGGTCCGGTCTCGCTCCCGGAACGGCTGGGTCACGAGGTACTCGTGGGCGAACGGAATCACCGGCACCCGGATCCCGGCGAGGCGGCCGATCTCGGCCGCGAACATCCCCCCGGCGTTGACGACGATCTCCGCCTCGATGTCCCCCCACTCGGTCCTGACGCCGCGGACCCGGCCCTCGGTGACGACGATGTCGTGCACGCGGGTGTTCGTGAACACCCGGCACCCCCCGCGCCGGGCGCCGTCGATCAACGCGTAGGTGAGCAGCGAGGGATCGAGGTAACCGTCGGTCGGCAGGTACGAGGCGCACCGCACGCCATCGGTGACCATCAGCGGAAACAGCTCCTGAGCCTCGTCGGCCGACAGCAGCGCTAAGGGCAGCCCGAACGTCTTGGACCACGCCACCTGCCGCATCACCTCCTGCTCGCGCTCCTCGCTGCACGCCAGCCGGATCCCCCCGCACTCCACCCAGCCGCAGTCCAGCTGCCGGTAGAGCGCGACCGAGTCCATCATCATTCGGGTCAGCGAGACGCTGCCGCGCAGCTGCCCCACCAGACCCGCCGAGTGAAACGTCGAGCCGCTGGTCAGTTCGGCGCGATCGAGCAACACCACGTCCCGCTCGCCCAGCTCGGCGAGGTGGTAGGCGATCGATGCCCCGCCGACCCCGCCGCCGATGATCACGACACGAGCACGGTCCGGGAGCTCACGCGGTCGCGCCATCCACCCACTCCTTCAGTCGGGGATCATCCGCACCTCGCCGCAGCCGGGCGAAATGCTCGTCGGCGTAGCCGCCGAAATCGAAGTCCAATTCGGAGATGACGCCCTGGACGACGCCCCAGGCGGCCTCGCGCGCGTCGGACACGAGCATCATCAGCCGCAGCGCGGCGTGGCGCCCGGGCGTTGGGGGCTCGCCGAAATACGCCTCAAGCAGATGAGATTGAGAATGATTCTCAAACTCATTGTTCACGGCGAGGTTGGCGAGATCGAACAACCGGTGGCCCATGCCGGCGTACTCCCAGTCAACGAGCACGGCATGGCCGGGGTCGGCGTCGGTGGCGAGGATGTTGCCCGGCAGCAGGTCGTTGTGGCAGGGGACGGGGTCGGTGAGCGGCAGCACGTCCGTGATCCGCATCACGTCGATCATGGCGCTGCGGTACTCGTGGGGGAGCCGGCCGCCGCGTTCGTTGACGATGAAGGCGTACTCCCGGAGGAGATCCGGCACCCAGAAGCGCACCGGGAGCTCGAGGCCCGAGTCGTGAAAGGCCCGCAGCGCGTGTGCGGCGCTCGACGGGTCGGCGCGCAGCCGGTCACCGTCGATCGGCGCGCCCGGCAGGAACTCGGTGAGCAGGCAGTCCTCGTCAGCGGCGATGAGCGGCGGGGCGATCCCCAGCGCCGCCGCGCGCTCGGTGGCGATCCGCTCGGCGCCACGATCGATCCCGAGCAGCTCGGTGTCGCGACCGGGGAGTCGCAGCACGCAGTCCCGGGCGCCGAAGCTCACCCGGAAATTCCGGTTGGTGATGCCTCCGTCCAGGGGCACGGGCTCTCCGCCGACGGTCCCGAAACGGCCGGCGAGACGATCGACGATCGCGCCTAGTGGTTCTCCCCGGGACATACCAGTCGTCAGGGCGAGGTCCGGTGATCGTCAGGCAAGGACGCAGGAGCCGACGCGCAGCCCTGCTGCGCGAGGATCCGAGGACGCAGCATGGCGGTCATCCGGACCCGCCATGGCGGCTGGGATGCCTCGGGGAGGACCACAGGTTCAGCCATCTGCCGGAAACCTAGCGTTTAAGGCTTGGTTCCTATACCTTCGCGGCCGTAAATCGGATCGGAAGGTTGTGGCATGAACCTCGAAGACCTCCGCAGCCGGATCGACGCCGGCGAGATCGACACCGTGCTGCTGGCGCTGTGCGACATGCAGGGACGACTCCAGGGCAAGCGCCTGACGGCGCGTCATTTCGTCGAGGAGGTCGCTGAGCACGGCGCCGAGGGCTGCAACTACCTGCTGGCGGTCGATGTCGAGATGAACACCGTCGATGGCTATGCGATGTCGTCGTGGGAGCGCGGCTACGGCGACTTCATGCTGCGCCCGGACATGTCGACCCTGCGCCCGGTGCCGTGGCTCCAGGGGACCGCGATGGTGCTGTGCGACATCGCCTGGGCGGACGGCTCCGACGTCGTCGCGTCGCCGCGTCAGATCCTCACCCGCCAGCTCGAGCGGCTGGCGCAGCGCGGTTGGACCGCCAACGCCGGCACCGAGCTCGAGTTCGTCCTGTTCCGGGAAACGTACGAGTCGGCCTGGCACAAGGCCTATCGGGATCTGGACCCGGCCAACCTCTACAACGTCGACTACTCGCTGCTGGGCACCGCTCGGGTGGAGCCGTTGCTGCGCCGGATCCGCAACTCGATGGAGCAGGCCGGGATGGCGGTGGAGGACTCCAAGGGCGAGTGCAACTTCGGCCAGCACGAGATCAACTTCCGCTACGCCGACGCGCTGCGCACGGCCGACGACCACGTGATCTACAAGAACGCGGCCAAGGAGATGGCGGCCCAGGATGGCATGGCGATCAGCTTCATGGCCAAGTTCAACGAGCGCGAGGGCAGTTCGTGCCACATCCACTTCTCGCTGGCCGCCAGCGATGGCGGCGCTCCGGTGTTCGCCTCCGATCGCGCCGTGTTCGAGTCGTTCCTGGCCGGCCAGCTCGCCTGCCTGCGCGAGCTGACGCTGCTGCTGGCGCCCAACGTGAACTCCTACAAGCGCTACGCCGAGGGATCGTTCGCCCCCACCGCGGTCGCGTGGGGACACGACAACCGGACCTGCTCGCTGCGGGTGGTCGGCCACGGCGCGGGGATGCGGTTCGAGAACCGCGCCGGGGGCTCTGACCTCAATCCCTACCTGGCGCTCGCGGCCATCATCGCCGCCGGTCTGCACGGAGTGGAGTCAGAGCTCGAGCTCGAACCGGCCTACGAGGGCAACGCCTACGCCGCCGCCGACAAGCCCCGCCTGCCCGGAACGCTGCGCGACGCCCGGGATCTGTTCGCCGTCTCCGACGTCGCTCGCGCCGCGTTCGGCGACGAGGTGGTGGCCCACTACGTCAACGCGGCCGATGTCGAGCTGGCGGCGTTCGAGGCGGCGGTCACCGACTGGGAGCGCTTCCGCGGGTTCGAGCGACTCTGAGCCCGGCGCCGGCGAGCGGGGCTGAGCCTGGATGAGGGCGGCGCGGCCGGTTAGGGTTGCCGCATGGCGGAGCATGGGAGGGCGTCGGAGACGATCACCTCGCTGGAGGCGGTGTTCGCCCCGGTCCACTCCCAGACCGCGTTCGAGGAGACCGTCGAGCGGCTCGGCACCGCGATCAAGCTCGGACTGCTGGTGCCGGGAACCCGCCTGCCCGCCGAGCGCGAGCTGTGCGCGATGCTCGGGATCGCGCGCTCCACGCTGCGCCAGGCGCTCGTCGCGCTCGGACAGAGCGGCCATCTGCACGCCACGCGTGGGCGCGGGGGTGGGACGTTCGTCTCCGATCCGCTGCCGCCCGCCCCACCGCCGTCCGCGGAGGTGCTGGCCGGCTGGCGCGATGTCTGCGACGGGCGGATGACGGTGGAGGTGGGGATCGCGGTGCTCGCCGCCGAGCGCTGCCGCCCGGCGATGGCCGACCTCCTGGAGGAGATGGTGGTGGCGATCGACGACACCCTCGATGACTTCCCGGCGTACCGCCAGATCGATGTCCGCTTCCACGTCGGACTGGCCGAGCTGACCGGCAGCCCGCGCCTGGTCAAGCTGATGACCGAGACCCAGGGGGCGATGAGCAACCTGATCCACCACATTGCTCACCCGCCCGAGGTGCTCGATTCGGCCAACGGGCAGCATCGCCGGCTACTGGCCGCCGTGCGCCGCCACGACGAGGCCGCCGCGGCGCGCGAGATGACCGAGCACCTGCGCGGCACCGAGTACATCCTCAACGCGCTGCTGCCCGGCGGCTGAGCTGACGTTCGGGGCCGGTTGGACGCCCGGCCCTTGACTTGTCCGGTCGTGCGGGAATATCTTTCGCGCCCTGAAGGACGGATCACCAGACCTTTTTCCGAGGAGGGCCGGATGAGCGTTGGCACCGAGAGTCTCTCGAGCGACGAGAGGCGACTGGCAGAGCTGGGCTATAAGCAAGAGCTCAAGCGCGGTTGGAGCAGTTTCTCCAACTTTGCGATCTCGTTCTCGATCATCTCCGTCCTGGCGGGGTGCTTCACCAGCTACGGCCAGGCGTTCAACAACGGCGGGCCGGTGGCGATCTCGATCGGCTGGCCGGTCATCAGCCTGCTGATCCTGTGCGTCGCGTTCTCCATGTCCGAGCTGGCGTCCGCATTCCCCACCGCCGGGGGCATCTACTTCTGGGCGTCACGGCTGGGCGGCGCCGGCTGGGGCTGGTTCACCGGCTGGTTCAACCTCGTCGGCCTGATCGCGGTGGTCGCGTCGGTGGACTACGCCGCCGCCAGCTTCCTGCAGTACCTGCTCGGGCTCTACAACGTCGACTTCATCTTCAACTTCGCCTCGGCCAACGTCCACTACGACGCCCACGTGGTGTTCGTGTTGTTCGCCCTGATCCTGGCTCTGCACGGCGTGATCAATGTCTTCTCCGGCCACCTGGTGTCGATCTTCAACGGCGTCTCGGTGTGGTGGCACGTGATCGGCGTGGCGATCATCGTGATCCTGCTGGTGGCGGTGCCCAGCCATCACGCGAGCTTCTCGTACGTGTTCGGCCATCGCTCCTACGGCGTCGGCGGCTTCAGCCACGGGATGTACTGGTTCTACGTGCTGCCGCTCGGCTTCCTGCTGACGATGTACACGATCACCGGCTACGACGCCTCGGCCCACGTCTCCGAGGAGACGCACGGCGCGAGCATGTCGGCGGCCCGCGGGGTGTGGCGCTCCGTGTTCTACTCGGCGGCGATCGGCTGGGTCCTGCTCCTGGCCCTGACCTTCGCCGTGCAGAGCAAGGACATCTCGAAGATCAGCAGCGCCGGGTTCCCGGCGCTGGCGATCCTCAGCTCGGCGCTGAGCTCGTCGGCGGCCAAGGCCGTGATCCTCATCTCCACCATCGGCCAGCTGTTCTGCGGGATGGCGTGTGTGACGAGCGCCAGCCGGATGACGTTCGCGTTCTCCCGCGACGGCGCCATCCCGGGCCACAACCTGTGGCGCCGTCTCGGTTCCAACGGCACGCCCACCTACGCGGTCCTGTTCGTGTGCGTCGCCGCCCTGGTCGTCACGCTCCCCGCGTACTTCCCCAACTCAGCCGGTTACCCGGTGGCGTTCTTCGCCGTCACCTCGATCGCCGTGATCGGGCTGTACATCGCCTACACGATCCCGGTGTACCTGCGCTGGCGCATGGGCGACAAGTTCGTCCCCGGGCCGTGGACGCTCGGGCGCAAGTACCGGTGGGTGAACCCGATCGCGTTCGTCTGGGTCGCGCTGTGCGTGATCATCTTCTGCCTGCCGACGTCGCAGGCGGCGGTGTTCTTCAAGAGCGGCTTCAGCTGGGGCGCGGTCAACTACGCGCCGCTGGTGACGATCGCGGTGATGGCGGGGGTCACCATCTGGTACCTGGTCTCGGCCAAGAACACGTTCAAGGGCCCGATCCGCAACATCGAGTTCGCCGATGACGGCGTGACGGTGGTCGAACCGGAGCCCGGCGTTGCCTGACCGAGTGCTGGAGGTGACCGAGCCCGCCACCGAGGCGGTGCTCGACTCGCTTCCCCGTGCCGACGCCGAGGACGTTGACCGCGCGGTGGCGCGAGCCGCCGCCGCGTTCCCGGCCTGGCGGGCGGTGGCGCCCGCTGACCGGGCGCGACTCCTGCGCCGCGTCGCGGCCGCGGTGGGCGATCACCTCGAGGAGCTGGCGCAGCTCGAGGCGCGCAACGCCGGCAAGCCGATCGGCGACGCCCGCGGCGAGATGGGCATGGTCGCCGACGTCTTCGCCTACTACGCGGGGGCCCCCGAGCGGCTCCTCGGTGACACCATCCCGGTCGCCGGCGGGCAGGCGTGGACGGTGCGCGAGCCGCTCGGCGTCGTCGGGTTGATCGTGCCGTGGAACTTCCCGCTGACGATCGCCGCCTGGAAGATGGGTCCCGCGCTGGCCGCCGGCAACACGGTCGTGCTCAAGCCGGCGGAGCTGACGCCGCTGACCGCGGTGCGCTTTGCCGAGCTCGCGCTCGAGGCCGGGCTCCCCGAGGGGGTTGTGAACGTGGTGGTGGGACCAGGGTCCACCTGCGGCGCGCGGCTGGTGGCGCACCCCGACGTGGCCAAGATCGCGTTCACCGGCTCCACCGAAGTGGGCCGCTCGATCGCCGCCGGCGCCGCCGAGACGATCAAGCGGGTGACGCTCGAGCTCGGCGGCAAGTCTCCGAACATCGTGTTCGCCGATGCTGACCTGGCCGCGGCGGCCGCGGCGGCGCCCGGCGCCGTGTTCGGCAATGCCGGCCAGGACTGCTGCGCGCGGTCCCGGATCCTGGTGCAGGCCGGCGCGCTGGACGCGTTCATGGCCGAGCTGGAGGCCGCCGTCATGGCGATCCGGGTCGGCGACCCGCTCGACGAGTCGACCGAGATGGGGCCCCTCATCTCCGCGTCGCATCGGGCCGGTGTGGCGTCGTTCGTCGATGACGCCGCGTCGGTGGCATTCCGGGGCAGCGCCCCGGATGGTCCCGGGTTCTGGTTCGCGCCGACCGTCCTGTGCCCCGTGTCAGCCGATGACCGCGCCGCCCGGGAGGAGATCTTCGGACCGGTGGCCGTGGTCATTCCGTTCCACGACGAGCAGGAGGCAGTCCGCTTGGCCAACGACACGGTCTACGGGCTCAGCGCCTCGATCTGGAGCGGGGACGGCGGCCGGGCGCTGCGCGTCGCCCGCGCGCTGGATGCCGGCGTGCTCTCGATCAACTCGAACACCTCGGTGCGGGTGTCCACCCCGTTCGGCGGCTTCAAGCAGTCCGGCTACGGGCGCGAGCTCGGACCCCACGCGCTCGACGCGTACACCGAGGTCAAGTCGATCTTCTACGCGACCGAAGCATGAGCCGCCTCCAGGGCAAGGTATGCGTGATCACCGGGGCGGCCGGCGCGATCGGCGGCGCCAGCGCCGCGGTGTTCGCGCGCGAGGGCGCGCGGGTGGTCGGTGTCGATCTGCGGGAGCACTCCGTCGGCGAGCTGGCGCTCACCGCCGACCTCACCGATGAGGCCGCGGTGTCCGAGCTGTACGGGCGGGTGCGGCAGGAGCTGGGTCAGGTGAACGTGCTGTTCAACAACGCCGGCATCTCCCCCACCGACGACGCCTCGGTGCTGGAGACCGGGCTGGACGCGTGGCAGCGGGTGCAGGCCACCAACCTACGCAGCGTCTTTCTGTGCTGCAAGCACGGGATCCCTCATCTGTTGGAGGGGGGCGGCGGGTCGGTCATCAACACGGCGTCGTTCGTGGCGACGATGGGGTCGGCGACCTCGCAGATCTCCTACACCGCGTCCAAGGGCGGGGTGCTGGCCCTGTCGCGCGAGCTGGGGGTCCAGTTCGCCAAGCGCGGGGTGCGCGTCAACGCGCTCTGCCCCGGTCCGGTGGACACGCCGTTGCTGCGCGACCTGTACGCATCCGATCCGGTGGAGGCGCAGCGACGGATGGTGCACGTGCCGATGGGGCGGTTCGCCCGCGCCGACGAGATCGCCAACGCGGTGCTGTTCCTCGCCTCGGATGAGTCGTCCTACGTCAACGCGACGTCGTTCCTGGTCGACGGCGGAATCGCCGGGGCGTACACGACGCCGTTGTAACGGGACCTTGGCATCCAAGCGAACTCCTGGTTCACTGAGATGCCAAGGTCCCCGTCACGGTTGGCGGAGCGGTGGCCGGGCTCAGGTCAACGCCGGCTGACGGGCGGCCGGATCGTCGGTGCCCACCGCGCTCGCCGCCGGCGATCCAGCGGTCGCCAGCGCCATACCGATCGCGAGCAGGACCCACGTCGTCGGATCCTCCAGGAAGTCGGCGTACAGGAACGTGTGGAACACGAGCGCGACGAAGGCGGCGGCGACCGCCGACCGCACGGGGTCCCCCCGGGCCCGGCGGACGAGGCCGGCGATCGCGGCGATCACGAAGGCGAGGTAGACGAGCTCGCCGAGCAGACCCTGCTCGGCGGCGATCGTGATCGGGATCGTGTGCGAGTCCGATAGCGCGGAGACGGCATGGCGTTGGTGGGCGCGGTACTCGGCGGCGAACGACCCCGATCCGTAGCCCCACACCGGTCGATCGCCGAACAGCGACAGGCCCCCGCTGACCAGGCCGCCCCGGCCGCTGGAGGCACCGTTGATTCCCTGGTTGAGCCCGAACGTGTTGGGGGACACGGCCACCGCCAGCGCCCCCAGCGCGACCACCACCACGGCCACCAGCAGCGCTCGCGAGGGCTTCCACCGCAGCGCCGCCAGGACGGCCAGCCCGACGAGCAGCGCCCCGAGGCTCGAGCGAGAGAGCGTGAGCACCAGGCACGCCCACAGGACCGCGATGACGACGGTGGCGATCGACTGCTCGCGCTGCGGTCTCGGGTAGATGAGGCCCACCGCGACCACGATCAACGCCAGGGCCAGATAGCGCCCGAAGATGTCGGGATCGAAGAACACCGAGTTGACGGTGAAGTAGGTGTGCAGGCCGTTGGCGACGGCGAGCTTGTGGCTGAGGATGATCGTCTTGGTCGCGTACTCGTAGAACCCGATCACCGAGAACCCGAACGCCAGCACGACCGTCACCCGCAGGCAGTCGGCGATCAGCTTGCGGTCCCAGCTCAGGCCGCGCAACAGCTGATACAGCAGCGCGAACGGCCCATAGAAGAAGACCATGTTCTGCAGCGCGATATCGCGTCCGCCGACCGGTGGCGCGTAGGTCCCCTGGATCCCGTACAGGACGATGTACAGCGCCAGCAGGCGCTGCACCCACACCCCCGGGTCGCGCTCGCCGGCGAACGCCGACCAGCTCCACGCGTGATCACGCCGGGCCGCCGATTCGGCGGCGCCGCCACGCAACGCCGTCCAGATCCAGGCCAGCGTCCCGGCGGCGACCACGAAATACAGCGGCACGAGCAGATTCGACGTCGTCGCGCCCGACTGGATCGGCACGCGGAACGGCAGCGCCAGGACGGCCAGCGGCGCAACGAGCCGCGGCCGGCGAACGAGGAATGCCGCCGCCGCGACGAGCAGGCCGAGCGCCACCACGGCGCCGAGGACCGCCTCCAGCGGATGGCGGTGGACCACCCCCAGCTGAGGTGAGCTCCAGATGTCGGTGAGCAGCAGCACCGGCGACAGCAGCAGCGCCCCCAGCATCGCCAGCGCCCGGACGCGGCGATCGACCGCGAGCAGCACAACCGCCAGCAGCACCCCGAGCACCGCCACGCCGGCCTTGGGCAGAGGTCCGGTCAGGGCGGCGAACGCGATCACGAAACGCGAATCATCCACTACCCTCTTGCCTCATGCCCTCTGCGAAGCTCGCGGTGGCCATCGGGCTGGCCGCACTTTCGCTGTCAGCGTGCGGGACGGCCTCCAAGCCGGAGGCCGGCACGCCAGCCGCGAAGGTCAAGAGCCACCAGGGTCTCGACGAGGCCCGTACCAAGCACATCGACTGCCTCAAGCAGGAGCACATCGACGTGCGCCGCGAGCAGATCTCGGTCGCCGGGAAAAGCCTCCCGGGATTCCAGGTCGGCGCCGGCGCGAGCGGCCCGACGGTCGGCTTCGAGTCGACCCCCGGCACCGCTCAGGGAGTCCAGATCCAGGGCGAGTCGCAGGGCGCCGAGGTGATCGGGTCCGCCCTGCTGTACCCCAACCAGGGCTCTGACGCGCTGCTCTCCAAGGTCGAAGGCTGCGTGGCGCAGGGGGTCAAGGGGTGAGGGCGCTCCGGCCGCTGGCGGTGTTCGCCTCCACCACCGACGTTCCCGCGGCCCCGCCGGCTTCCGCCTTCCCCTCCGCGACCGACCGGTCCGGCCGGCCGCCGCGGCTGACCGCGCGCAGCTTCTATCTCGGGCTCGCGGGCTTCTGCCTCGCCGTCGGCGCGCTGTCGCTACTCATCCCCTCGACCCCCAGCTACGACGCGTGGTCGTGGCTGTTGTGGGCTCGGGAGATCGTCCACGGTCACCTGGTGATCACGACCGGCGGAACCTCGTGGAAGCCACTGCCGATGATCTTCACGATCCCGTTCGCCCTGTTGGGCAACGCCGCGCCAGACCTATGGCTGGTGGTGGCCCGCGCCGGCGCCGTGGCCGCGGTGGTCATGGTGTTCCGTCTGGCCTACCGCCTCACCCGCGAGGTGGGCGGGCTGTTCGGCGCGCCCACCGCCGATCTCGGGAAGCTCACCACGGTCGCGCCGGCCCTGCTGGCGGGCGTGATCGGCGCCGTCTCGCTGGCCCTCTCGGCATCCGGCGGCTTTGTCTCCGCCAACGCGCTCGGCTACTCGGAGGGGTTCGCGACGGCGCTGCTGCTGATCGCGATCGAGCGCCATCTCGCCGGCCGCCCGCGTCAGGCGTTCGCCGTCGGCTTCCTCGTCGCGCTCGATCGCCCCGAGATCTGGCTGTTCTGGGGTCCCTATGGCCTGTGGCTGATGTGGAAGGACCCGGGCTCACGCCTGATGGTGATGGCGAGCGCAGTCGCCGTTCTGGCCGCCTGGTTCATCCCCGTCAAGCTGGGCTGCGGCTCCTTCGGCTGCAGCACGTCGCGCGCCTTGCACCCGCGGTCCAACAGCCTCGCGTTCGCGTCAGACCCCTTCACCGCCGAGCTGTCCAAGGCCGCCTGGCCGACGATGCTGCTCCGCATCAAGGTCGTCGCCGTCCTGCTCGTCATCGCGGTGACGACCATCCTCGCGCGCACGCACCGGCGCGGCGGCACCGGCGCGCTGCGCACCGCCGAGAGCCGAGCGCGGCTCGCCGCCGCCCTGCTCGGGGTCGGCGGGCTGGCGTGGTTCGTAGTGATCGCGGTCATGACCCAAATCGGGTTCTCCGGCAACAACCGCTATCTCGTGCTCGGCGCGGCGATGGTCGACATCTGCGCGGCGGTCGGCTTCGGCTGGGCGGCCGGCGAGCTCGCCGCGCTGGCGACCCGGCGGCGGGCCGGCACGCGCCGCTCTGGGGCAGCCACCGCGATCGGCGGCCTGCCATGGGTCGCCACCGGACTGGTCGCACTGGTCTTCATGTTCGGCCCCAACTGGATCGGCTCCAACCTGATCTCGATCCCACGGACCCACGGATCGCTCGTCTACCAGGCGCACCTGCGCCAGGCGATGAGCCGGCTGGTGACCCGGTTCGGCGGCGAGCGTCAGGTCCTGGCCTGCGGCAGCGTCATGACCGAGGGGTTCCAGGTGCCGATGGTGGCCTGGACGCTCGGCGTGCCGACGACGGGCATCGAGGCGCCGCCGACGAACGGGGGCGCCGCCTACGCGCAGCCCGCATCCGACGCGCCGCACGTCGTCCTGCAGACGCGCGACACCCGCTCGGCATCGCTGCTGCCGCTCCTCAGCACGTGGCCGTCGGTCCACTACCACTACGTCGCCACCGCCGGCCCGGTCCACATGTTCACCCGCGGCTGCGCGGGGACGGCGACGTCATGAGATCTGACCCCACCCACCCCGTTCGCTGATGGCCACCGTCACCGCTCCCGGTCCCGGGCCCGGCGTCGGCGCGCCGGGGTCCGAGGCCGCCGACCCGTCGCCGCGGGTGCCGGGGCGCCTGGCGCAGGTGCCGGGCTGGCTGTGGATCACGGGCGGCCTGATCGCGCTGATGGCGCTGTCGGCGTTCCTGCGCAGCCGATATCTCGGCGGGCAGTTCTGGATGGACGAGGCGATCACCACCGGGATCTCGCTGCACAAGCTGACCGCGATCCCCGGGGTGCTGCGCTACGACGGCAACCCGCCGCTGTACTACATGGCGCTCCACGTCTGGATGTCCCTGTTCGGCTCGACCGAGACGGCCACCCACTCGCTGTCACTGGTGTTCGGCGTGCTCACCATTCCCGCCGGCGGCTGGGCCGGCTGGACCCTGTTCGGGCGGCGCGCCGGGATCATGGCGGCGCTCCTGTTCGCGTTCAACGCCTGGCTGACGGCGTACGCGCAGGAGACGCGAATGTACGAGCTGATGGGGCTGCTCGGCGTGCTGGCCACCGCCGGGTTCGTGCTCGGCTTCGTGTACCACCGCCGCCGCTACCTGCTCCTGTTCGGCGGGGCGTTGACGCTGATGCTTTACACCCACTCGTGGGGGACGTTCTTCTTCGCCGGCGCGATCATCTCCCTCATTCCGGCGGTGATGGCGTCCGACGACCGCCGCAGCCTGCTGCGCGACGCCGCGTTCACGCTCGTCGGCGCGGGCATCCTGTACCTGCCGTGGGTGCCGACGCTGCTCTACCAGGTCGCCCACACCGCGGCGCCGTGGGACAACGCGCCCCGGTTTGGCGCGCCGATCCTGCTGTCTCGCGACGTGCTCGGCGGCGATCGGATCACGATGGCGCTGATCATCCCCGCCGCCATCGGGCTGGCGCCGCTGTTCACCCGCGCGCACCGCCGCACCCGTGAGTGGACGACGATGTGGACGCTGATCGCCCTGCCGGCGGCGACACTCGCGGTCGCGTGGGTGGAATCGCAGGCCAACCCCGCATTCGTCTCCCGGTATTTCGCCCCCATCATCGGCTCGCTGTTGCTGCTGATCGCCTGGGGCTGCGCCCGGGCGCGGCTGCCGGGGCTGGTGGGCGTGGCGGTGGCCGTGGTGTTCCTCGCCAACCCGGCGACGTACACCCCCCAATACAAGTCCGACATGCGCGACGTCGCCGCCGAGGTCAGCCCGATGCTGGCGCCGGGGGACCAGGTCATCGTCGGCCAACCGGAGCAGACCCCGCTGGCGTGGTACTACCTCCCGGGCGGCCTGCGGTTCGCCAACACCGCCGGCGTGGTCTCTGACCCCACGTACATGAACTGGGTCAATGCGCTGCGGCGGCTCACGCGCACCAACCCGGAACAGACCCTGGCGCCGCTGGTGGCCCGCCTCGCCCCCGGCCAGCGGCTCCTGTTCATCCGGCCACTCACCGAGGGAGCCCAGAACTGGCAGGCGCCGTGGACGGAGATGGTGCGCCGGCGCTCAGCTCAGTGGGGCGCCATCCTCGCCCAGGATGTCGCCGCCGGCATCCTGGAGCCGATCGCCTGGGCGCCTCACAACTATCGCGGCGCGTGCTGCGTCGCCAACAGCGCCGTGCTCTACCAGAAGATCTCCTGACCACCGCCTCCCCACCCCGCCGCCGTCTCGCCTCGCTCCTGGACGTCCCCGAGATCGCCGACGTCCGCGCGCCGCGCTGGTTTGAGCGGCTCCCCCGCGGAGTCGGCGCCGGGGCCATCCTGGCCGCCCTGGTCGTCATCTCCGCCGTCCTGCGCAGCCGGCAGCTCAGTGGCGAGCTGTGGTTCGACGAGGCCGGCGCCATTGGTCTGGCCTCCCAATCGCTCGGGTCGTTGCCGGGAGCGCTGCGGGCCGCAGGCGAGTCGCCGCTGTACTACGTGCTGCTCCATTTCTGGATCGACGGCTTCGGATCGGGCGAGGCCGCCAGCCACGCGCTGTCGCTGCTCATCGGACTCGTCTCGATCCCCGCCGCGATGTGGACCGGGTGGAGCATCGGCGGCCGCCGCGCCGGCGTATTCGCCGCGGTGCTGTTCGCGCTCAGCTCCTTCCTGACGCGCTACGCCGAGGAGACCCAGCCCTATGAGCTGATCGTCCTGCTCGGGCTGCTGGCGACAGCGGGATTCGTCCACGCCTTCGTGTACCGGCGACGGGCGTACCGATGGCTGTTCGGCGTCTGCCTGGCGCTGATGCTCTACACCCAGGGCAGCGCGCTCCTGTACTGGTTCGGCGCGGCGGTGGCCGTCGGACTGGTGGCACGCGCCGGCTCTGACGAGCATCGCGCGGCGCTTCTGCGGGACGCCGGCCTGTGCTTCGGGGGCGCGGCGATCGTCTACCTGCCGTGGCTGCCGACCACCGTCCACCAGATCGCCCACGCCTCCGATCCGTGGCACTACGCCCCGCTGCTGGGCGCCACGATCCCCAGCCAGCTGCTCGGATCCGAGCGGGTCGACGTCACCCTGCTGATCGCGGTGGTCGTCAGCGTCGCCCCGCTGCTGGCCGCGGACCGGCGCCGGACACCGGAAGCGAGGATCTTCTGGACGCTGCTCGCCATCCCCGCGGCGGGGCTGCTGCTGGCTCGGGTGGGCGGATTCTTCGCCCCGATCTGGGCCTGGCGCTACCTGGCGCCGATCGTCGCGCCGATCCTGCTGCTCGGTGCACTGGCCACGGCGCGAGCCCGCGCGGTAGGGGTCGCGGCGATCCTGTTCTGCGTCGTGTTCCTGGCCAATCCGTCGTCGTTCGCGCCCGCCTACAAGAGCGACATGAAGGACGTTGCCGCCGAACTGGGGCCGTTGCTGCACCCGGGCGATCTCGTCGTCGTCGGCCAACCCGAGCAGGCACCGCTCGCGTCGTACTACCTTCCGGGCGGCCTGCAGTACGCGAGCACCCTCGGCCGGGTGTCGGAGCCGAGCTACATGAACTGGAACGGGGCCATCGGCCGCCTGCAAGACGCGGATCCCGGGGCGACTTTGGACCCCCTGGTTGCTAATCTCAAGCCCGGCCAACAGCTACTCTTTGTGCGTCCGTTGACCGAAGGCGCCCAGAACTGGAACGGGACGTGGCCGCAACTCGTCCGGCGGCGCTCCGCCCAGTGGGGTCAGATCCTGACCACAGATACAGCGAACGGAACACTGAAGCGGGTCGCTTCGGCCCCGCAGAACTACCGAAGCGCCTGCTGCATCGCCGACAGCGCAGTGCTCTACCAGAAGCCCTCCTCCTAACGACACCGAGACGATGACCGAGACCAATCCCACTGCCTCCACCACGCGCGGGGCCGAGATCACGCCGGAGCATCCCGTGGTGGTGCTCGGCGCCGGCCCCGCCGGACTGACGGCCGGCTACCTCCTCGCCAAGCAGGGCAAGCCCGTGATCGTGCTCGAGTCCAGCGAACACGTCGGCGGGATCGCTCGCACCCAGGTCCGTGACGGCTATCGCTTCGATCTCGGCGGCCACCGCTTCTTCACCAAGGTCAAAGAGGTCGACGACCTCTGGCACGAGATCATGAAGGAGGAGTTCCTCAAGCGGCCGCGGCAGAGCCGCATCTACTGGAACGACAAGTTCCTGGAGTACCCGCTGCAGGGCATGGACGTGATCCGCAAGCTCGGCCCGGTCGAGCTCACCCGGTGCCTGATCTCCTATTTCGCGGCGGCGATCAAGCCCAAGGGTCGCGAGGACTCCTTCGAGCAGTGGGTCTCCAACCGCTTCGGCAAGCGCCTGTACAACCACTTCTTCAAGACCTATACCGAGAAGCTGTGGGGTGTGTCTGCCGACGAGATTCGCGCCGAGTGGGCGGCGCAGCGGATCAAGGGACTGTCGTTCTTCTCCGCCGCCAGGTCGGCGTTCTTCGGCAACGAGGGCAACAAGATCAAGTCGCTCATCTCCGAGTTCAACTACCCCCGCTTCGGCCCCGGCCAGATGTGGGAGCAGATGACCGACGACATCCACGAGCATGGCGGGGAGGTGCGGCTCAATGCGCCCGTGACCCGGTTGCGGGTCTCCGAGGGTCGCGTGACCGAGGTCGTCGCCGGCGGTGAGACGCTGTACCCCTCGCACGTGATCTCGTCACTGCCGCTGCGGACAACGGTGGGCATCACCGAGCCCGCGGCGCCGCTCGACGTGCGCGACGCCGCGCGCGGCCTGCGTTACCGCGAGTTCCTCACCGTGCTGCTGGTGATCGACGGCGAGGACCCGTTCCCCGACAACTGGATCTACATCCACCAGCCGGGCGTGCGCGTACTGCGGATCCAGAACTTCAAGTCCTGGAGCGAGTGGATGGTGCCCGAAGGCTCCAACTCCTCCTCGATCGGGATGGAGTACTTCTGCTTCGAGGGCGACGACCTGTGGACGATGGCCGACGACGATCTCGTCGCGATGGCGGGACGGGAGATCGAGAAGCTGCACCTGGCGCCGGCCGCCAACGTCAAGTTCGGGTTCGTCGAGCGGGTGCACAAGGCGTATCCGATCTACGACGAGCTGTACGCCGAGCGCGTCAAGACGATTCGCGGGTGGCTGGAGACGATCACCAACCTGACTCAGGTCGGCCGCAACGGCCTGCACCGGTACAACAACTCCGACCACTCGATGCTCACCTCGATGCGCGCGGTGGACAACATCCTCCTCGGCACCCACCACGACATCTGGGCGGTCAACGCCGAGAGCGTCTACCACGAGGAGCACCAGGAGAACGAGGAGCCCTACCGCAATCCGCCGACGACGCCGGCGATGGAGCAGCCGCTCGCGTCCGAGCGCTGATGGCGACGGTGGGTGGCGCCGGCGCCTGGCGGCGGTCACGGCGACGGGCCTGCGGGACTGCCGCCGTCGCGCTCGCCATCCTCCTGCTGGAGTTGCCCGGCGCCGCGCTCGCGGCAGCGACCAACCCCCTGTCCGGGGGAGTGTCTCCGGTGGCGCCGATCACGACGACGACCAGCGCCCCGACCGCCGTCGCCACCAACGCTGCCACCAACACCTCGGGCAACAGCACCCTCAGCAGCTCCAGCGCGCTCGTCATCGTGATCGGCGCCGCCGTCGTCATCGGCGGCATCGCCTTGTTCATCTGGCGTGACGCGCGGCGCCGAGCGCCGGTGCGCGGGCGCCGTGAGGAGGCGGCGCTCGGCGACGGCCGCCGCACCGGGTCAAAGCCGCCGCCCAAGCCGCGCAAGCTGAGCACGGCCGAGCGCAAGCGGCGCAAGCGAGGCAAGGCGCGGTAGGCCGGTACCCAGCGTGCGTTCGGATCCGCTGAATGACGGCCAGGTGGTCAAGCAGGAGTACGCCAGCGAGGGTGGGCTCAAGGCCCGGGCATCGATCTATAACGGCGCTGACGGCGATGACGCCAACGATCTGCTGGTCGACCTGGTGCTCGAGCGCCAGCCGCGGGCGTTGCTCGAGGTGGGGTGCGGGCCCGGGCAGCTGGCGCAGCGCCTGGCCGAGCAACCCGCGATCGACGTCAAGGCGCTCGACATCTCAGCGCGCATGGTGCAGCTGGCCCGGGAGCGCGGGGTCGACGCGTGGACCGGCGACGTTCAGCTGCTGCCGTTCGCCGATGCCAGCTTTGACGCGGTCATCGCTGCGTGGATGCTCTACCACGTGCCCGACCTGCCGCAAGGCGTCGCGGAGATCCACCGGGTGCTGCGGCCCGGAGGAACGCTGTTTGCGGGCACCAACGGCGAGCAGCATCTGCAAGACGTGTGTTGATGGGGACCCAAGCCGGTAGCGCGATACGTGCTACAGTACGGTGGCGATGAGTCGCTCGTTGCACGTCAGACTCGATGATGTCTCCGCCGCCGCCCTCGATGTCGTGCGCGCTTCGGGCATGACAGATTCCGAGGCCGTTCGTGCAGCCCTACGCGAAGCCGCCGCCCGCAGGCGCGTTCGCTCGGCGATCCAAGACGAGGTGCTCGAGCTTGCAAACGACGTGTCAGACCGCGAAGAGATGCGGCTGATCCGCGAGCAGATGGCCGAACTCGCCCCATCGGTCACTGACTGAGCGATGGTCCGTGGTGAGGTGTTTCGACTGCCGGCGCCGCGGGCTGCGCATGGACACGAGCAGCGCGGCGCGCGTTATGCGGTGGTCGTCCAAGCGGACGAGTTCCTCGGCCTGTCGACCACGCTCATCGCGCCTACCTCCTCGAGCGCTCGCGCCGCGAGCTTTCGTCCTGTGATCGCGCTCGAAGGCCTCGATACCCGGGTTGTGGTGGAGCAGACAACGGTGGTCGATCCGGAACGGCTCGGGCGCTCCGCGGGACGCCTGAACGCCTCTGAACTGCGCGCCGTCGACGACGCGCTCACGTTGATACTCGGCCTCTGAGCCGGGATCCGTCGGTTTCTCCGCGGCCGCGCTGGCTCATGCCCGCTCGACGGCCGAGGCGGCCGGGACGGATGTCGCCGGCCGTGTCCACTGGGTCGAGGCCGATCTCGGGATCTGGACTCCGCCGCCCGGTCACTTCGACCTCGTGGTCTCCCTGTACGTCCACGTGGCGGGGTCGGTGCCCGAGATGGTGCGACGGATGGGGGCAGGGTCGCGCCCGGCGGAACGTTGCTTCTGGTCGGGCACCGCCCGATCGACCCGGCCACGGGAGCCGCGACGCCCGCCGCCGGCCAGCAGCAGGTCTCGGTGCACGCCACGGTCGCCGCACTCGATCCGCATCACTGGAAAGTGGTCGTGGCCGAGGATCGGCCGCGGGCCGGCGCCGGGGCCGGTGTCGATGCCGTGATTCGTGCGTCGCGGCTGTCCTGATGGTGGGTTTAGCTCACTAGGCTGCGCCAGGTGAGCGCGACGGTGACTCTCGAGCTCTGGGGCAGCGGCGACCTGCCGCAGCTCGGACAGGTCAGCCGGCAGGAATGGCCGGTTGGGCTCGGATCGATCCGGCAATCGGGTCAATTGAAGTCGGCGGCGTCATCTACAGCCCCGATTTGCAGCGCACGCCCGCAGCGACCGAGGCGATGTACCTGATGGCAGCCCATGTCTTTGACGATCTCGGGTATCGGCGCTACGAATGGAAGTGTGATGCGCTGAACGCTCGCTCGATGGCAGCCGCACGCAGAC
>DATCFW010000146.1:0-6564 GCA_036509295.1 Solirubrobacteraceae bacterium
CCGATCACCTGAGAGCTGATCGCGAGGAGCAGCAGCCAGCCGGCGCTCGGCCAGCTCGGCACCAGCCGGGCATCGCCGATCACCACCCCGGCCAGCACGCACACGACGGCCGCCACCAGCGTCGCGTCACACAGTGGACCCGCGGGACGGCGGAGGTCCGAGCCGCCCTGGCGCAGCAGCAGCAGGAACCCGACGTACGCCACGCCGGCCGCGAGGCCGAACACGGTGCCTCGGGTCGGATGGTGGCCATACGCGCCGTGCTCGACCACGCCGGAGATGAGCAGCACGCCGATCAGCGCAACCGGCAGCGCGAGCAGGATCGGCCGGCCGGGCGGCTCGGACAGCAGCGCCCAGGCCACGAGCGGCGTGAGCACCACCTGGATGTTGGCGAGCACGGTCGCCAGCCCCGCACCGACATCGAGGATCGAGTGGTTCCAGACCAGAATGTCCACGGCGAAGAAGACGCCCGAGGCCAGGCCGGCGCGACGCTCGCTCCAGGAGCGTGACCCAAGGCGCCGGTCCTCCCGCCAGGCCAACAGACCGAGGACCGGCAACGCGTACACGCAGCGGAAGATCGCCGCCGTCGACGGCGAGGCATGGCTGAGACGCACGAGGATGCTCGAGAACGCGATCGTGAACGCGCCCATGAGCGCGAACGTCCGCACGTGGCCGTCGATCGACGGCGGTGACCAGCGTCTGGAGCGGCTGTGGATCACGCTGTTGAGGTCCTAGCACTTCACACACACCACGACGTCCTGCCAATCGGTCAACGCTCGCTCACGCAGTTCGACAACCTGGAGCGATCGGCCAAAGCTGCGGCGGGCGTGCTCGGGCCCGTGGAACGACAGCCCGTACTGCCGCCCGATGCCCGGCAGCTCGCCCTGGGTCCAGAACGAGCGTATGTAGGGAACGAACACGAACTCGTCGGCGCGCAGCGGACCGCGCTGAAACGCCGAGGGAGCGCACCACGACGTCGCCACCTGCTGACGGCGGAAGCGTTCGAACGCGTGGGACCCATGGGTTGACAACAGGGCGATGCCGTCGGGAGACAGCACTCGCGCCAGCTCATCGAGCCACACGCCCCTCAGCTCGCGATCGAGGTGACTGAAGACCGAGATCGAGTAGATGAGGTCAAAGCTCTCGGATGGGTAGGGCAGCGGTGGTTGAAACGAGCTGAGCGACCAGGCGAGATCGGGATGATGCTCCGCCGCCCATTCGATCGCCGCGACGTCGACGTCACAGCCGGCGCCGGCGCTGCCGGGTGCGAGCGCGGCGAGGTGCGGCAGCACCCGGCCGGCCCCGCAGCCGAAGTCGAGGGTCGCCCGGACCTGCTCGGGTGTCCGGCCCACCACGGCAAGCAGTCCCGCCAGCTCACTCGCCGCCTGGCGGCCGCCCTCCGCGAACGCGTACGCCCCGGCGGCCCCCGCCCGGGCGCGCAGCCGCCGGGGCGGGACCAGCCCGCTCGACGCCGGCGCCGATCCGGTCCGGCCTCGTAGCCACGGCACGAGCGCGAGCGCCGTGCGGGCGGCAGCGCTGCTGCGGCGCCACGGAATCGGAAGCGCCGACGACTGGGCCGGAGCGCCTTCGCGCAGCCATGGGTCGAGCAGTTCGCGTGTCCGTCTCAGCGCCCACCCGAACGCGAGCGGCGCTCGCCAGGATCGCTTCGTGATCTGCATCTCCGCCTGCGGGACGATTGACTCCCGCCCATCGGTGGCAGGATGCCGACCCGGATGTTGCCAGAGTCACACCGCGATCTCATCCGCGGCCGGTGCGAGGGCGTTCTGCGCCAGAACTGGCGCGCGGGGGTCCGTGCCCGGGACGGCTTCGCGTTCGGGTACACGTGCCCGAGCTCCGGCCGCTATCCGTGGCAGTGGTACTGGGATTCGTGTTTTCACGCCATCGCCTGGCGGCGCTTTGACGCCGAGCGAGCCGAGCTGGAGCTGCGATCGCTGCTCGCCGCTCAACGCGACGACGGCTTCATCGGCCACACGATCTTCTGGAACCGGCCGTTGACCGGGACCCGCCGATACACCTACAACGTCATTTCCCCCACCGACCCGATGACCTCCAGCGTCCAACCGCCGCTGCTCGCCTGGGCCTGGCGGATCGCGATCGGCGACCCGGCGGGCGAGCCCGGCCTCGTCCGCCACCACGAGTGGCTCGCCGCGCACCGCGATCTCGACGGCGACGGGCTGCTCTGGATCGTGGCGCCCGATGAGTCGGGCATGGACGCCTCGCCGCAGTTCGACCCGATCTGGCGCCACCAAGCCCACGGGCTGCCGGGTTACCTTCGCCTGATCGCCCGCAACCGCCGGCTCGGGTTCGATCTGCGGCGCATCGCCGCCGCCGGCGGCCCGGTCTGCTGCGAGGTCGTCACCAACGTCCTCTACAACCTCTCGCGTCTGGCCCTGGGCCAGTCGTCGCTGACGCCGGCGCTGATCGCGCGGTGCTACGACGAGTCGCGGGGGCTGTTTCAGCCCCGCTCGCGCCCGGCGCCGCGACACACGCCGGCCACCACGATCGCCGCGCTGGCGCCGCTGGCGCTGCCCGATCTGCCGACCGAGATCGGGCGGCGCCTCGTCGAAGAGCATCTGCTCGATCCCCGCCGGTTCTGGACGCCAGTCGGCCCGCCGTCAGTCTCGGTCTCAGATCCGAGCTTTTCGCTGCGCGATCGGGGGCTGATCGGCCAGCGCCGCTACTGGCGCGGCCCGACGTGGATCAACGCGGCGTGGCTCTGTTGGCTCGGGCTCGTCCGCCTCGGGTATGACCAGCCCGCCGACCAGCTCGCCCGGCGGATCGGCACCGCGATCGGGACGGCCGGGCTGCGCGAGTACTACGAGCCCCACACCGGGCGAGGGATGGGGGCGGTGGACTTCGGCTGGTCGAGCCTCGTGATGGAGCTCGTGGAGCCGGATCTCGACGCGGCCGCAGCGAGTCACCTCCCACAGTTCATGACGCGTTCATCAGACATGCGATGAGGCCGCGCTAACGTGCGCCCTATGGATACCGAACGCGACATGCACCTGACCGACGAGCAGTGGCGGGAGCGGCTCTCACCCGAGCGGTACGAGGTCCTGCGCCGCCAGGCGACCGAGCGCCCGTTCACGGGCGAGTACGTGGACGTCAAGGACGATGGCACCTACCGGTGCGCCGGCTGCGGCGCCGAGCTGTTCAACTCCGACACCAAGTTCGAGTCGGGCTCGGGGTGGCCAAGCTTCTACGAGCCGGCGGTGGCCGAGAACGTTGAGCTGCACGAGGACACCAGCCTGGGAATGCCCCGGACCGAGGTGCGCTGCAAGCGCTGTGGCGGGCACCTCGGGCATGTGTTCGATGACGGCCCGCGCCCGACCGGGCAGCGGTACTGCATCAACTCCTGCGCGCTTCAGCTGGACCCCTCCGCCTGACGCCGTAGCCGCCCGCCACCGCCGCCACCGTCAGCCCTCGTCGGGGTCGGCGGGTTCACCGGTGCGCCCGCGCAGCTTGTAGTACAGGTAGCCGACGAACAGCACCCCCAGAGCCACGAAGGCGTAGACGCCGAACGTGGAGATCGCATTGGCGGCCGCGCTGCCGGCGAAATAGCCGACGAGCCCGTAGGTGATCGACCAGCTGATCCCCCCGAGCGCGTTCCAGAAGAAGAATTGGCGGAAGCGCATACCGTTGATTCCGGCCAGCCAGGCCGCGGCGAAGCGCACCAGCGCGATCCAGCGGGCGAAGAACACCGCCTTGGGGCCGTGCTTCTCAAAGAAGCTGTCGCCGACCCGAATCAGCGCGACGCGGCGCCGACGGAACGGACCGGGCGCCTCCAGGACCTCGCGGCCGAAGCGGCGCCCGAGCAGGAACCCGGTGTTGTCGCCGACGATCGCCGAGGCGGCGGCAATCACGATCACCAGCCAGATCTGGAGCTTTCCCTGGCTGGCGAGCACGGCGGCCAGCACGAGCGCGGTCTCGCCCGGGGACGGAACCCCCATCGACTCGAGCCCGATGATCGCCGGGAGTACGTAGCCGAGGCTGCTGCTGACGCTGATGATGGCGGCGAGGGCGAGCATCACTCAGCAGCGACGCTGCGCGCCGCGCACCGGTTCACGCGTCCCGGGGACGCCGCAGGACCGCCAGCAGCGACAAGCCCAATGGCAGCGTCCGGCCGCGAGCCAGCCAGCTCGCCTCGAGCGCGAGTGGTCGCTCGAGCGCGTCGTTGAGCCACGTCGGCCCGAGGGCGAGATCGTTGGTGTAGCCGTTGTGGGCGCCGAATCGACGCTGGGCGACCCGCACCGCCGCGGCCGGCCCGAGTAGCAGGCTGTTGAACGAGCTCAGCCGGTGCACCTGCCAACCGGCGGCCGTGGTCGCCCTGCGCAGGGCCGGGCGGGAGTAGCGGCGGAAGTGATGATTGGCCTCGTCGTGCAGGGACCACAGCGCCTGGTAGGCGGGCACGGTGACCAGCAGCCAGCCGCCCGGACGCGACACCCGCAGCAGCTCGACCAGCGCGCTGACGTCATCGGGCACGTGCTCGATCACGTCGAGGCAGGTGATGAGGTCAAACGTGCCGTCGGCCCAGGGCAGCTGCTCGAGCCGACCCACCTGCACCTCGCCGAGCGCGCGGTTGCGCGCCAGCTCGGCCGCGTCGGCGTCGAGCTCGATGCCGCTCACCGCGCCATAGTCGACCAGCTCCTGGAGCGTGCGACCCGAGCCGCACCCGGCGTCGAGGACCCTCGCGTCGGCGGGCAGCGGCAGGCGATCGAGCTCGGCTCGGATGACCCGCCGGCGGCCGCGATACCACCAATGGTGCTCGTCGACGGCGAGCGTCGCTTTCATGAGCGCTGGATCCATGGGGCCGAGATGCTAGTGATCGCGTGGCGGCCACCCACCGCGACCGGCGCTCCCGGCGGTGGGCGACTACCCGACCGCCAGCGGGTCCTGCTCGGGCGCCCGGGCTGTCGGCAGGCTCAGCTTGAACGTGGCGCCCGGCCCCGGGGAGTCGTCGAGCACGAGGTCTCCCCCCATCCGCTCGGCGAGCTCGCGACCGATCGCCAACCCCAGCCCGAACCCGGCTTGCCCGGCGGTGTCACGACCGCGGTGAAACCGCTCGAAGATCGTGTCTCGCTCATCGGCCTGCACCCCCAGACCCTGATCGCAGACGCTGATCGTCACGGTGGGCTCGCGCTCGAGCACCACCCGCACCTCCCCGCCCGTCGGGCTCGCCCGCACGGCGTTGTCGAGCAGGATGCGAAGGATCTGGGCGATGCTGCCAGGATCGCCGAGCGCCCACACCGAGCCGCCGAGATCGTCGAGCGTGGAGTGGATGGAGTGCTGCTCGGTGCCAATCTCAAATTCGGCGAGAACCGCGCGACTGAGCTCGCCAAGCTCGACCGGCTCGGAGCGCAGCTCGACCTGGGCGTCGATCCGAGACAGGTCAAGGAGGTCGGCGGCGAGGCGACCCAGACGGCGTGACTGGGCGTGAGCGCGTACCACCAGCGCGCGGGCGTCCTCGAGATCCGGACGGTCGTCCTCGAGGTCCTCGCGCAGCAGCTCGAGCATCCCGTCCAACGACGTCAGCGGGGTCCGCAGCTCGTGTGACGCAGTGGCCACGAACGCCCGGCGTGCCTCCTCCTGCCGGCGGAGCCGGTGCTGCATCATCGCCAGGGTGCGCGCCAGGTCGCCCACCTCGTCATGGACGCGGTCCACGGGCACCTCCGCCATCGGTCCGGCTTGGGCGAGCTCGAGGGCCGCCTCGCGCAGCCGGCGCAGCCTCCGGACCAGTCGCGCCGACAATGGAATGCCGAGAATGAGGGTGAGCGCCAGCCCGGCGAGCGCGGCGTCGAGGAATGCCCGGCGGACGACGCGAACGACGTCGGGGATCTCGGCGACCGACTTGCGGACCTCGAGCACGTACCGGATGCCGGAGTCTTCGAACGGGATCGCCGCCCGGGCGTATTCCAGGCCGTCGATGATGCCGAAGCTGAAGACCTTCCGATTGGTGCGAAACGCCTTGGCGACGTCGTCCAGGCGGTCATCGTCGTCGCTGCCCCGAGGCTCGGAGATCAACGGCACGCTGCCGATGCCGTCGGGCGCCGCACCCCCCCTCACGATGACCGTCTGGGTGTCGAGCCGCTTACTGAGGTTGCCGACGGCCGTCTGCAGCGGGTCGCGATCCTGCTTCGAGATCGCCACGTCGGCCAGCTTCAGTCCGGCGAAGTTCCGGTGAACCGTCGTGGTGTGCGGTCCGAGCACCTTGGTCAGCGTCGTCTTCTCCGCATTGCGCAGGCTGTTCTCCAACGGACCGAGCAGCGTCAGCGCCGCCACCGCCAGGGTCGCAACCGCGGTGACAAGGACCACGCCAACGATCCGGCCGCGAAGCCCGAAGGCGCCATACCCGGGCAGCCGTGACATCTAACCGACGCCCCCGCGCATCTAGGGTCCCGTTTGGGAAATTCGTGAGAGCGCCACCGAATTTTTCAAACGGGACACTAGGCTAAGGACCTCGCAGGCGATAGCCGGCGCCGCGAACGGTGAGGATGTAGCGCGGCTTCTCCGGCTCAGGCTCCAGCTTCTCTCGGAGGTGTCGGATGT
>DATCFW010000147.1:0-7796 GCA_036509295.1 Solirubrobacteraceae bacterium
CCGTAGGACTTCGACATCTTGCGCTCGCCGTCGGTCCCGGTGAGCAGCGGCAGCGTCATGATCACCTGCTCGGCCTGCCCGTAATGGCGCTGGATGTTGCGCCCGAGCAGCAGATTGAACTTCTGGTCGGTGCCGCCCAGCTCGACGTCGGCTCGGATCGCCACCGAGTCATAGCCCTGCATGAGCGGATACAGGAGCTCGAGCACGGAGATCGGCTCACGCGCCGCGAACCGCTTGGCGAAGTCGTCGCGCTCGAGCAGCTGTCCCACCGTGGTCGTCCGCGTGAGACCGAACAGCCGGTCCATCGTCATGTCGAGCCATTCGCCGTTGAAGCGGACCTCCAGGCGGCGGCTGTCGAGCACCTTGACCGCCTGCTCCCGGTAGGTGCGGGCGTTGGCGTCGATCTCAGCCGGCTCGAGCAGCGGGCGCAGGGTCGAACGCCCGCTCGGATCGCCCACGCGTGCGGTGTAGTCACCGATGATGAGCACGACGGTGTGGCCGAGCTCCTGGAACTCGCGGAGCTTGCGCAGCACGACCGTGTGCCCGAGGTGGATGTCGGGCGCGGTGGGGTCGACGCCGAGCTTGACGCGCAGCGGCCGGCCCTCGGCAAGCTTGCGGGCGAGCCCACCCTCGGGCAGGCAGTCAACCGTGTCCCGGGACAGCCAGGCGGCGGCCTCGCGCGCCTTCCCGGAGTCCCCGTCGGGCCCCGACGGCGCCGGGTCAGCGGCCATGGAAGCCGGCCCGGACGGCGCCAGCGGATGAGTCGAGGAGGGGTTCGGTGCCCACCGGCCCGATGCTAGACTCTCGCCGCCGCCTGGGAAGTGCCGCCCGTCGCTCGATGTGACGCTGGGCTCTCCCACCCGCGGTCGCGCCGTCGCCATGGTCGGCCACCCGCGACGGCGCGCCGCACGATCGCATGAGTGACGACGATCACATCCTGACGAGCGAGCGCCCGGATCCGCGCGAGCGGGCGGGCGTCGTTCCCTTCGCGCGCCCCCGCCGCCGCTGGCGTCGGGACGGGAGGCCACGCCGCCCGCGGGTCAAGAAGCTGCGCCTGTTCTCGGTCCTGATCGGGTTCGGCGCGCTGGCGGTCATCTCGACGATCTTCGGCATGATGATGTCGGTCGCATCCGATCTGCCTCAGGTCGAGAACCAGGCCGAGTACAAGCACGCGCAGCACAACTCCTATCTGTACGACGATCACTGGCGCAAGATCGGCATCCTGGCGCCGCCGAACAACGAGGTGATCGACAACTACGGACAGCTCGGGCCGATGATGCGCTTCGCGGTCGTCTCCGTCGAGGACAAGCGCTTCTGGACCGATCCCGGCGTCGACATCAAGGGCATCGCCCGAGCGTTCGTGGCCGACGTCACCGGGAGCGCCCGCCAGGGCGCGTCGACGATCGCCCAGCAGTTCGTCAAGAACGCGCTGTCCCAGGAGGAGAACCGGACGATCTTCGAGAAGCTGCGCGAGGCCGCGCTCGCCTATCACCTCACGCGCGAGTGGAAGCGGACCAAGATCCTCACCGAGTACCTGAATTCGATCTACTTCGGCAACGGCGCCTACGGTGCCGAGTCCGCGGCGCGGGTGTATTTCGGCAAGGCTCTCGGCTACACCCCGAGCGGAACGCTTACGCCGGGCAAGGGGGGCTGCGGTGACCCGCCGCTCGCGTCGTGCGCGTCGGTGCTGTCCCCCGCGCAGGCCGCGCTGCTGGCCGGGATGGTCGCCAATCCGTCGGCGTTCAACCCGATCGCCTTCAAGAGCGCCGCCAAAGCCCGGCGCGACCTCGTGCTGTCGGACATGCTCCATCAGGGACACATCACGCGCGTCCAGTACGACCAGGCCCTCGCCACGCCCCTGCCGACGGCCGCCGACATCGAGCAGCCCGAGGAACCACCGGCGGCGCCGTACTTCACGAGCTGGCTGGGGCCCCAGATCATCACCGCCATGGAGCGCGGGGGTGTCTCCCAGCGGGTGGCCGAGTACCGCGCCTACTACGGCGGCCTGAAGATCCGCACGACAATCGATCTGCCGATGCAGCAGGCGGCGCAGCGGGCGATCGCCCAGGACCTGCCGAGCGGACCCAACCAGCCGGCCGCGTCGCTGGTGGCGATCGACAACAAGACCGGCCAGGTCCGCGCGATGATCGGCGGCCCCCTCGCCGATGGGCAGGAGAACTTCAGCCAGTATCCGTTCAACCTCGCCACCGAGGGCTACCGGCAACCGGGCTCGGCGTTCAAGCCGTTCACGCTCGCGGTGGCGCTCGAGCACGGATACGGCCCGTCGTCGGTCTTCAACTCCCATCCGTTCACGCTCACCGTCCCCAACAGCGGCGGCAAAGAGCACTACCAGGTCAAGAACTTCGCTAACCAATACTCGGGACCGATCAACCTGGCCAACGCCACGATCGTCTCGGACAACAGCGTGTTCACCCAGCTCGGCCTGTCACCGGGCGTCGGCACCAAGCGCATCGCGGCGATGGCCCGGAACATGGGAATCCGCTCGCCGGTCTCGACCAACTACGCCATGATCATCGGCGGCCTCAAGCAGGGCGTGACGAGCCTGGACATGGCCCACGCGTATGAGACGATCGCCACCGGCGGGCTGCGGGTGTACTCCCCCGGGCTCGGGGCGCCGAGTGAGGGACCGGTCGGGATCGCCCAGATCCAGTGCCTCCACACCAGCTGCCACGGCAAGCGCAATCTCGTCGCGACGCCGAGCTATCGCCGCGTGATCCCGGCGAGCGTCGCCGCGACGATTCACGGGATGCTCCAGGGCGTCGTGGAGCACGGCACCGCCACCCAGGCGGCGATCGCCGGCGTCGACGTCGCCGGTAAGACCGGGACGACGAGCAACTACGGCGATGCGTGGTTCGTCGGGTGGACGCCGCAGATCACCACCGCGGTGTGGGTCGGCTATCCCAACAAGCTCATCCCGATGACGACTCTGTACAACGGCGCTCCCGTTGAGGGCGGAACGTTCCCGGCGGCCATCTGGCACGACTTCATGATCCAGGCGTTGCAGATCAATGCGGCCGAGGCCGCCCAGTACGGTGCGCACCCCCGCAGCCGCGCCCACACCAGCACCTCCACATCGGGTCAGACCGGCACGGCGCCGTCCGGTCAGACCGGCACGGCGCCGTCGGGGGCGACCGGCACCGCGAGTGCCTCGTCGACCACGCCGTCACCGGGCGCGACGGGGACCACCGGCGGGGGTGGGGCGCCCGCCGGGACCGGCACCACCGGCGGCGGCGCGGGTGGCGCGACCGGCGGCGGAGGCGGTACCGGTGGTGGCGGCGGCGGCGGAGGGACGAGCGGGGGCGGCACGGGCGGCGGCACCGGCGGAGGGACGAGCGGCGGCGGCAGCAGCGGTGGCGCGGGGCTGGGAGGCGGCGGGGGCGGGTGATCGCTCCGGCCTCCCCGCGGGCGGCTCAGTCCGCGGGGACTCGGCGGACCGGTCGGGATGCGAACCGGCTTCCGGCGGCGACGAATCGCCACGGCAGCTCCACCGCCCGAGTGATGCCGATCCGGATGTCGACGTCGATCTGTACGCCGCGCCACGTCGGCGGGCGCGCCGAGAACACGATCGGGCCGCGGCGCAGGTCAGAGCCGTTGAGCTCGAGGCCGATCCCGAGCGCCTGGGTGAGCTTGCCCGGTCCCGAGCACAGGTCTCGGACTCCGTCGACGCCGCGCCGCGCACGCATGTGATCGATGCCGTCGATCGGCTCCAGCGCGCGGATGAGCACGGCGGCGCCGACCTCCTCGTTCTCGCACACCGCGTTGAGCAGGGCGTGAACGCCGTAGGAGAAGTACACGTAGGCCCGGCCGGGCGGGCCGAACAGCGTCCGGGTGCGCGGCGTCAGCCCGACGAAGGCGTGGGACGCCGGCTCGGAGTCGTGGTAGGCCTCGGTCTCGACGATCACCCCGGCGGTGTCACCGTGGGCGACGACGCAGCCGATCAGGTCGCGGGCGACGTCGAGCACCGGCCGGTCATAGAACGCCCGCCGCAGCGGAGCGTCGCCCCTCACGCCAGCGCCGCGCGCGCCCGCTCGAGCTGCTCGCGCACGCGGGGCAGGCTGGTGCCGCCCTCCGAGACCTTGGTCTCCAGCCACGCGCCGTCCTGGAGCAGGCCGTAGAACCCCTCATCGAGCAGTGGCGACTGCGCCGCCAGCTCGCCGGGAGTCAGATCGGACAGGAGCTTGCCCTGCTCCAGGGCGCTGCGCACGAGCCCAGCGACGACACCATGAGCCTCGCGAAACGGCAGCCCGCGCCGGACGAGCAGATCGGCGACGTCGGTGGCGGCGAGCAACTGATCGCCGGCCGCCGCCGCCAGGCGCTCCCGCCGGAAGGCGATCGTCGCCAGCATGCCGTTGGCGGCATCCAGCGACAGCTCCAGGGTGTCGCAGGAGTCGAACAGCGGCTCCTTGTCCTCCTGCATGTCCTTGTTGTAGGTGAGCGGCAGCCCGTGCATCACGCCGTGCAGGGCGACCAGGTTCGCCAGCAGCCGGGGCGCCTTGGCGCGCAGCAGCTCGGCGGCGTCCGGGTTCTTCTTTTGGGGCATGATCGATGAGCCCGACGCCCAGGCGTCGGAGACCTCGCAGAACCCGTACTCCTCGGTGGACCACAGCACGATCTCGGCGCCGAGGCGTGACAGGTGGGTGGCACAGGTGGCCGCCGCCGACAGGTAGTCGAGCACGAAGTCGCGGTTGGAGACCGCATCCACCGAGTTCTCGGCGACGCCGGCGAACCCGAGCGCCGCCGCCACCGCCGCGCGGTCGGTGTCGAAGTTGACCCCGGCCAGCGCGCCGGCGCCGAGCGGCATGCGCCCGGTGGCCGACACCACCGCCTCGAACCGCTGCCGGTCGCGCAGCAGCATCCACACGTAGGCGAGCAGGTGATGGCTGAGGTAGATCGGCTGGGCGCGCTGCATGTGCGTGTAACCCGGCATCGCCCAATCCAGGTGGCGCTCGGCCTGGTCGACCAACGTGCGCGCCAGCCGCGCGATTCGCTGCACCGCCTCGTGGGCATGGGCGCGCACGAACATCGACACGTCGGTAGCGACCTGGTCGTTGCGCGAGCGCGCCGTGTGGAGCCTGCCCCCGACCCGGCCGACGATCTCGGTCAGCCGCCGCTCGATCGCCATGTGGATGTCCTCGTCGCCGTCGGCGAACGGGAACGAGCCGTCGGCGAGCTCGCGGCGGACCTGCTCCAGGCCGCGGTGCAGCTCGGCGCCGTCGGCGTCGGAGATGATCCCCTGCGCCGCCAGCATCGCCGCATGGGCGATCGACTGGTCGACGTCGTACGGACTCAGCCGCCAGTCGAAGCCGATCGAGTCGTTGAGCCGCCGGAAGCCGTCGTCCTGGGGTTGGGCAAAGCGACTCATCGCCTACTGACCCAGGATGGCACCCAGCTCGGCCACCACCCGGGTCACCTGCCCCTCGGTCATCTCCGGAAAGAACGGCAGCGCGATCGACCGGCGGGCGACGTCCTCGCACACGGGAAACTCGCCCTCGCGGTGTCCGAACGTCTCGCGGTAGTAGCTCATCAGGTGGATCGCCGGCAGGTAGGGCTTGCTCTGGATCCCGCGCCGTCCCAGCGCACGGACGGTGTCGTCGCGATCCACGCCGCGGGGCAGCTGGACGACGAACACGAACCACCCGCGCCGGTCCCCGCCGGCGTCCGGGCACGGCAGGTCCAGGCCCTCGATGACCCCGAGCGGCGCGCGGTACAGCGCCGCCACGCGAGCGCGGCCGGCGAGCATCTCGTCGAGGTGCTCGAGCTGGGCCAGGCCGAGCGCGCAGGCGATGTCCGACAGGCGGTAGTTGAAGCCGAGGCGATCGTGATCGAGCCAGCCCATGTCCGGCGCCCGGCCCTGGTTGCGTTCCGAATCGATCCGCTCCTTGGCCGCCGGGTTGGCGGTGGTGATCATCCCGCCCTCGCCGGTGGTGAGCTGCTTGTTGGCGTAGAAGCCGAATACGGCCGGGTGACCGCGGGCGCCGACCGGGACGCCGTCAGCGTGGACGGCGCCGAGCGCCTCGCAGGCATCCTCCACGATCGGCAGGCCGAGCTGTTCGAACGCCGGCAGGTCGGCCGGGTACCCGAAGATGTGAACCGGCAGGATCGCCGCGGTGCGTTCGGTCATCACGGCCCGCGCGGCGGCCGGATCCAGATTGAGGGTGACCGGGTCGATGTCCGCGAACACCGGGCGGGCCCGCTCGAACACGACCGTATTCGCGCTGGCCACGAAGCTGAACGGGCTGGTGACGACCTCGTCACCCTCGCTGACTCCGGCGATGCGCAGCGCCAGGTGCAGGCCGGCGGTGCCACTTGATACCGCGCTGGCATGCGGCACTCCGAGCCGAGCGGCGAACGCCTGCTCGAACGCGGTCACCTGCGGCCCGAGCGACAGCTGGCCTGAGCGCAGCACCGCCAGCACCCGCTCCTCCTCGGCGGGTCCGATCACCGGCCGGGCGAGCGGAACCGTCTCGAGATCGGCGTCGATCACACGCCCGGAGCGGCGGTGGCTTCGCCGGCCAGCCGACGACGGCCGTGCTGCATCCCGTATTCCAGGGAGTCGACCAGCGCCTCCCACGAGGCCTCGATGATGTTCTCCGAGACGCCGATCGAGCCCCACTCGCGGTCTCCGTCGGAGACGTCGAGCAGAACCCGGGTCACCGCGTCGGTGCCCTTGGTCTCGTCGAGGATGCGGACCTTGAAGTTGACGAGCTCGATATCGCGGAGGTGGGGATGGATCTCGACGAGCGCCTCACGCAGCGCGCGGTCCAGCGCGTTGACCGGACCGTTGCCCTCCGCCGTCCGGACGTACCGCTCGCCGCCGACCCACACCTTGACGGTCGCCTCGGTCTCGACCCGCCCGTCGGCGCGCTTCTCGACGATCGCCCGCCAGGACTCGAGCCGGAACAGTGGCTCGTACTCGCCGGTCTCCTTGCGCAGCAGCAGCTCGAAGGACCCGTCGGCGGCCTCGTAGTGGTAGCCGCGGTGCTCGAGCTCCTTGACGCGCTCGACGACGCGGGCCGCGGTGCCCTCCTCCAGCGCGATGCCGGCGTCCCGGGCGCGCGACTGCACCGTCCCCTTGCCCGACAGCTCGGAGATGAGCAGCTCACGGTGGTTGCCGACGACCTCGGGAGCGACGTGCTCGAACGTGGACGGATCGGCGCTGACGCCGGCGACGTGCATCCCGCCCTTGTGCGCGAACGCGTTGCGCCCGACGTACGGCGAGTCGGGATCGGGCGTGACGTTGAGCAGCTCGGCGACGTAGTGCGCCGCCGGGGTGAGCGACGCGAGCTGGGCGTCGGTGAGGCACTCGTAGCCGAGCTTGAGCTGGAGGTTGGGGATGATCGAAATGAGGTTGGCGTTGCCGCAGCGCTCGCCGTAGCCGTTGATCGTCCCCTGGACGTGGGTGGCGCCCCGCTGGACGGCGACGAGCGCATTGGCGACGCCGCACCCGGCGTCATCGTGCGTGTGGATCCCGATGCGGACTCCGGCCAGGCCCGTCACCACCTCCCCCATCGCCGCGCCGATGTCCTGCGGCAGGGTGCCGCCGTTGGTGTCACAGCAGACGACGGTCTCAGCGCCGGCGTCGACCGCCGCACGCAGGCACCGCAGCGCGTACGCCGGATCGTCACGGTAGCCGTCGAAGAAGTGCTCGGCGTCGTAGATGACGCGCTTGCCCTCGGCGACCAGGAACCCGACGGAGTCGGCGATCATCCGCAGGTTCTCGTCACGGTCGACCTTGACGACCTTTTCAAGATGCAGCGCCCAGGTCTTGCCGACGA
>DATCFW010000148.1:0-13845 GCA_036509295.1 Solirubrobacteraceae bacterium
GACTGCGGCGCCCACTGCAACGCGATCGCGGCTCACGACGTACACGCCAGCTGCGGCAACTGCGGTGCCTCCCGGCTCGTGCCGGTGGAGGGCGCCACTGTGATCCTCGGCGCCTGACGCGCCGTCGACCGAAGAGTCGCCGTGAATCACCGATCGGGTGCCAGCACCTTCGCCTCGACCAGCCGGCGTCGCAGCTGGTCCGGTGACTCGAAGCGGATCGCCGGCATCCCGAGCGCGGCGGCAGCAGCGACGTTGGACGGGTTGTCATCGATCATCAGCGTCGTCTCCGCCGTCAGCCCGAAGCGCCGGAGCAGCCGCGTGAAGATCTCGGCGTCGGGCTTGGCCACGCCCTCGGCCGAGGACACCACCGTGCCGTCGAACCACCGTAGGAACTCGTAGCGCTCCAGTCGCCGGGGATACGTCTCGGCCTCCATGTTGGTCAGCGCGTAGCAGCCGATGCCGCGCCGACGCAGCGCGCGGAGGATGTCGACGGTCCCGTCGATAGGCCCGGCGACCATCTCCTCGCTGCGCCGCCCCCAGGCCCAGATCAGCTCGGCGTGCCCGGGGTGCTGCGCCGCCAGCCGCGCGCACGAGACCTGAAACGGCGTCCCCAGGTCATGAGCCATGTGCCACTCCATCGTGCACACCTCGGTCAGGAAGCGGTTCATGGCGTCCTCATCATCGAACAGCTTCCGGTAGAGATGGCGTGGATTCCAGTCCAGGAGCACGCCGCCGATGTCGAACACGACGGCTGCGATCGGGGCTGAGCCAACTGCGGTCACACCGCTAAGGGTCGCCGATCTCCGGCAGACTGTGCTCGGTGAGCGTCCCGCCCGCAGACCAACGCCGCGTTCGTGCGGCCATCGGCCGGCCGGCGCTCGAGACCGTCGCCGCCCGGGCGCCGGCCGGCGTCGACGTGGTCGCCCTCGAGGGAGGCGTTGACCTGGAGACCGTCGACTTCCTCGTCCCCACCGCCATGGCCAGCCACCAGGACCGCCGCATGCTGCTGGAGACACTGCCCGGCCTGGAGCGCCTGGCGGTGGTGCAGGTGCTGTCGGCCGGGACCGATTGGGTCGAGGACCGGCTGCCAGCGCAGGCGACGCTGTGCAGCGCGCGGGGCACGCGCGACGGGTCGGTGGCGGAGTGGGTGCTCGCGGCGCTGATCGGCGCGACGTCGGGCCTGCTGGCGTGCGCACGCATCCACACCTGGACCGAGCGTGACCTCACCGATCTCGGCGGTCAGACGGTGCTCGTCCTCGGCATGGGCTCGATCGGGCGGCTGGTGGCGACGCGGCTGGCGCCGTTCGGCACCGAGGTGATCGGCGTGGCGTCTCACGCGCGCGAGGATCTGCACGGGATCGACGAGCTGCCGGCCCTGCTCCCGCGCGCCGACGCGGTGGTCGTGCTGACCCCGCTCACCGAGTCCACCCGGGGGCTGATCGGCGCCGCCGAGCTCGCGGCCATGCGCGACGGAGCGCTGCTCGTCAACGCGGCGCGTGGAGCGGTCGTGGACACCGACCCGCTCGTCGCCGAGCTGGAGGCCGGGCGCCTGCGCGCCGTGCTTGACGTCACGGATCCCGAGCCGCTGCCCGACGACCATCCACTGTGGAGCGCCGCGGGACTGCTCAGCATCACGCCGCACATCGCCGGCAACTCGCGCCTGTCCAACGCCCGCGCCGTCGAGCTGGCCGCCGAGCAGCTGGTTCGCTGGTGCGCCGGCCAGCCGCTGCGCAACGTGGTGCGCGCTCCGGCGCGCTGAGGGCTCCGCCGACCGCAACGACGAGCCCGCCCTTCGCGGGTTACTGTCAACCGGCGATGTCCACCGCGAGCCGGACCGGGCCGGGCAACTCACGGCGCAGCTCGGCGGCCGTGACCGAAGCGGTCCTGGCCGCCGCCCGGTTTGACCGTCGGATGGTGTCCGTCGATGCCGGCCTGCTGGCGGCGATCCCGGTGGTGGCGGTGCTCGGCGGCGGCATCGCGCTGGGCGACCCGGTGCCCGGGGTGACGGCGGGTGCAGGCGCGATGCTGGTGGGAAGCGCGTGGCGCACGACGGGCGGCCGGCCGCCGCTGGCGCTGATGGCGACCGATGCGGCAGTGATGGCGCTGTCAACGTTCGTCGGATGCGTCACCGGCTCGGTCTCCTGGCTGCACATCTGCGTGCTGTGCCTGTGGTCCCTGATGGGGGGTCTCCTCGTCGGGGTCGGAAACCGCGGCGGCGTCGTCGGGACCCAGGCGATCATCGCGGTGGTCGTGTTCGGACGGTTCAGCGAGCCGGTGCTGCCGGCGCTCGGGTTGGCCGCCCTCGTGCTCACCGGCGGCCTGGCGCAGGTGGTGTTCCTGAGCGTCGTGCGCTGGCCACTGCCGTTGCGTGGCCAGCGCGCGGCGACCTCCGCCGCGTACCGAGCGCTGTCCACGCTGGCCGCGGCGCCCGACGATGCCTCGACTCTCCCGGCGGCCGCGGCGCTCGACGAGGCCGAGGCGAGCTTGGCCTCGCCGACGATGTTCGGTGACGCCGCCGTGATGAGGCTGCGCAGCCTCGTCTCCGAGGGCTACCGCCTGCGCGTGCAGCTGATCTCGATCCAGGCGCTGTTTCGCCAGCGCGAGGTCTCGGACGCGGCGCAGGACGACGCGGCCCGCGGAAACGCCCGGCGGGCGCTCTCACTGTCCGCGTCCGCGCTCGGCGCCGCCGCGGCGGCGATCCAGGGTGACGAGGCCGCGGCGACCGAGCTCAACGATCGGGTCGCGCTGCTCGACGCCGAGGTGAGAGCGCACCGCGACGCCGCGGCGAACGCCGGCGCGATTCGGACGCCCGCCCACTCGACCGTCGTGCACGTGTCGCGCCGCCTGTCAGCGCTGGCCGGGCAGCTCCGGGCGATCTCTTCGCTGGCGCCGTCGGCGGGCCAGGGTGGCGGCCTGCGCCACCGGCGGCCGTACGGGCGCACGAACCGGCCGGTGCAGCGGCTGCGGGCCGATCTCGAGTTGCTCCGGGCGAACATGACACGGGACTCTCCGGCCGGACGTCATGCGCTCCGCCTGGCGGTCATCGTGCCAGTCGCCGGAATCATCGCCCGCGAGCTGCCGCTCCAGCGCAGCTACTGGGTGGCAGTGGCCGCGGCGACGGTCCTGCGGCCCGAGTTCGGGGCAACGTTCACGCGGGGCACCGAGCGAGCGCTCGGAACATGCCTGGGCGTCGCCCTGGCCGGCGCGATCGCGGTGGTGTTCCATCCCGCCGGCGGGGTGACCGTGGTGTTCGTCGGCATGCTGGCGTGGGCGGGGTACGCGGCGTTTCCCGCGAGCTTCGCGGTCGGCTTCGCCTTCATCACCGCGCTGGTCGTGTTCCTGCTGAACACCATCAGCCCGGACACGCTGGCCACCGCCAGCGCGCGCCTGCTCGACACGCTCGTCGGTGGCAGCCTCGGCCTGCTCGCCTACGCGCTGTGGCCCACCTGGGCGCGGATTCCGGCGCGACAGTCGCTCGCCGACCTGGTCGGCGCGGAGCGCCGCTACGTGGACAGCGTGCTCGATGCGATCATCAGCGGCGAGCGAGCGGATGAGTCCGAGATGCGCACGCTGGCCCGCCGCGCCCGGCTGGCGCGGACCACCGCCGAGTCGACGGTGGCTCGCTCACTCTCAGAGCCGACCACCCGCCGGATCGACGCCGATCTCAGCCAGGAGGCGCTGGGGGCGATGCGCCGTCTCATCCTGGCGGCCCATGTGCTCCGCCTCGACGTCCAGGAGGAGCGGGAGCGGCGGCCGCGGCCGCGATTGGGGCCGCTGCGCTCCGACATCGACGTCCTGCTCGGGAGTGTCGAGACCAGCCTGCGTTCACGCTCCGACGACGTCGCCGCGCCCGTCGTGCTGCCCGACCTGCGCGCCGCGTTCCTCGCCTTTGAGCACGAGTGCGGACCGGAGCGCGACGTGATGCCGTTGCTCGCCGAGCTCGACGAGATCGTCGACGCCGTCAACGGCCTGGCGGTGGTGTCCGGACTCGAGGCGGTGGACGACGATCGCGAGCCGGAACTGGCCCCCGACTGAGGACGCGTCCTGGCGCCGAACGCGGTTCCAGGAGAATGTGGCTCATGCCCACATTCCCCGAGTCCCATCACGACCTGCTCGACGCCCAGGTCGCCACCCTGGCGACGATCGGCGCCGACGGCCTCCCGCAGCTCACCGAGATCTGGTTCCTGCACGAGGACGGTGAGCTCAAGCTCTCGCTCAACACCTCGCGGATCAAGACGCGCAATCTGCGTCAGCGCCCGCAGTGCAGCCTGTTCGTGCTCGATCTGGCGAACCCGTACCGCTATCTCGAGGTCCGCGGCAACGCCGAGATCGAACCGGATGACGACTACGCTTTCGCCCGGAGGGTCGGCGCCAAGTACGACGCGGACCTCAAGGTCCACGACAACCCCGGGGAGAGCCGGGTGACGGTCACGATCGTGCCGGCGAACGTCTACGCGGTGAACATGCGCGGCTAGTCCGGCTACTCGGACTGGCGCCCGAGCGTGGCCACGAACCGGTCGATCCGCCGGCGCTCGTCATCGGAAAGCGGCGCGTCGGCGTTGACCAGCAGCGTCATCGGCCCGCGGTCTCGCGCCCAGGCGGTGACGGGCTCGCTGAACGCCGCCGCGATCCACACCAGCGGGAGTCCTGCGGCGTAGGCGATCACGGTCGCCTCCTGGGCGGCCGCGGAGTCCTCCCCACGGACGAGCGGCACGCTGGCCAGCCCCAGCATGTGGGCCACCTCGTTGATCGCGTCCAGCCCGCCGTCCTCGGCGAGCAGGGCGATCTCGCCCTCGCGCAGCATCTCGCGGGCCCAACTGCTCGGGGCGGCCGCCAGCGCCGTCGGGACGCAGATGAAGCGGAAGCTCGGCTCGGCCATTACCGAGACGGTACCGGCTGGACCCCGAGCAGCCGTGGCAGGTCGTGCATATCGGTGAAGACCGTGGTGGCGGGTCCCTCCAGTGTCGCCCCCAGCGTGAGGCCGCCGGCATAGCCGAACGCCTCCATTCCGGCGGCCCGAGCCGCCCGCACGCCGTACTGGCTGTCCTCCACCACCGCGCAGTGAGACGGCTCGACGCCCAACCGCTCCGCGGCGTACAGGAACAGATCGGGCGCCGGCTTGCCGTGGCGAACCTCGGCGGCGCTGAACACGTTGCCGGCGAATCGTCCGTACAGGCCAGTGAGCTCGAGCTTGCGACGCAGGGCGTCGGGCTCGCTGCTGGACGCCACGCAGATGGGGAGCCCGATCAGGTCCAACGCCGCCTCGATGCCGCCCACCGGCCGCAGCTCGGCCTCAGCCTCGCGGTAGAGATGGCGGAACGGCTGCTTCCAGCCGTCGGGCAGCGGGTGCCCGAGGTGCGCCTCGATCAACTCGGCCATCACCGACGGTGAGCGGCCGACGAAGCGATCGATGATCTCCGCCTCAGGCATGTCGATCCCGAAGTGGCTGAGGATGACCGCGTCGATCGGAACGGCGAGGCGCTCGGAGTCGATCAGCACGCCATCGCAGTCGAAGATGATGAGCTCGAAGGGCACGCGACCAAGCTAGCGGGGGCGGGCGACGGCGGTTCAGCGGGCGGCGGCGAGCTCGTCGACGAGCGCCTCGAGCGACGCCAGTCCCGTCGGGACCGGATCGAGGTCGATGTACTCGTCGAGTCGGTGGGCGCGGGCGCCGGTGCTCACGCCGACGGTGATCGCCGGAATCCCGCGGCCGTGGGCGGCGTTGGCATCCGTCGAAGATGCCGTCTCGGGCGCGGGGGGCAGTCCGGCGCGCCGCCGGGCGGCGCGCGCGGCGGCGAGCAGCTCGTGCTCCGGGTGCAGCCGGCCGCCGGGACGGTGACCGACGGTCTCGATATCCACCGTGAGCCCGGGCTCAAGGCCGGAGAACGCCGCGCGGACCGTGTCGGCGACGCGGCACAGGGACTCGTCGTCCTCGCTGCGCACGTCGAGCTCGGCGGTCACGCTGCCGGCGATGGCGTTGATCACGGTGCCGCCGGCCAGCACACCGACATTGGCGACGAGTCCGGCGGCGGTGAGCGGCGTCACGATCGCCTGCAGCGGGCCGAGGATCCCGTGGATCGCGCTTGGGTTCTCCCGATCACCCCACGGGTGCCCGCCCGGCCCGCGCACCGTCAGCCGGAACCGGACCGATCCGACAGCGGCGACGGTGAGGCCATCGAGCATCATCCCCTCGACGGCGATGAACGCACCACACGGCACGTGCTGGACCAGGGCCTTGGCCCCGCGAAGGTCCCCGAGCCCCTCTTCGCCGACGGTCGCCGCCAGGACGACCGGCCGGCGCAGCGCACGCCCGTGCAGCCGGCGAGCGAGATGCACGATCGCCGCGACCCCCAGTGAGTTGTCACCGATCCCGGGCGCCGCCAGCCGCCCGTCCGCCTCGGTGAACGCGATCTCGGTGCCGGCGGCGAATACGGTGTCGAGGTGCGCGGCGAGCACCACCGCGTCGCCGTCCTCGCCGGCGCCCATGCCAACACCGGCACCGGCACCGGCATCGAGCCGCGCGATGACGTTGCCCGCGCCGTCACGGCGGGGCACGACCCCGGCCGTGGTCAGCAGCTCGGCGACGAGATCCCCGCGTGGGCCCTCGGCGAAGGTGGGGGCGGGTACGGCGCAGATCGTGCGCGCCTCGTCGATCACGCGCCGCGTGGTGGAGCGGTCCGGTGTGCTCATCGGCCCGAACATATCGCGCGCGCCCCCCGGGGTCAGCGCTGCGGGGCCGAGAGCGGGCGTCAGGAGGCCGTGGCATCGTCTCGGGGGCGATGATCATCGAACCCCTTCCGCCGAGCCTGTTCGACGCCGCCGTCGCGCTGTGGCACGAGGTTGGCCTCACCCGCCCGTGGAACGATCCGGCGGCCGACCTGGACCGGGCGCTGGCGGGCCCCGCGTCGACGGTGCTGGCCGGCATCGAGGACGGCCGCCTCGTCGCCACCGCGCTGGTCGGCCATGACGGCCACCGCGGATCGGTCTACTACGTCGCCGTCACGCCCGATGCGCGCGGCCACGGCCGCGGCCGGGAGATCATGCGCGCCTCCGAGCAGTGGCTGACCGCGCGCGGAATCCCGAAGCTGAACGTGATGGTGCGAGGTGAGAACAAGTCGACGGCGGCGTTCTACGCCGCGCTCGGGTACGGGCGCGACGACGTGGTCGTCCTGTCCACGCGGCTGAGCTGAGCGGTTGGCGACGGTGAGGTCGGCGACGGGGCGCGCCGCGCCGAGCGGCCGGGGCGGGCCGGGGCGCCGGGCAACCCGTCGACGGATCTACACGGCGCCGGCGAGGGCGTCCATCAGCGGCGCGTCGCCGTCGCCGTCGTCGCTCAGTGTGCGCAGGAACGCGCCGACCACCTCGGGATCGAACTGCGTCCCGACACAGCGCTCCAGCTCGAGCCGCGCCTCCGGCGCCGGCATGCCGGCCCGGTAGGGCCGGTCGGCGATCATCGCCTCATAGGCATCGGCGACGGCGAGAATCCGCGCCTCCAGCGCGATCTCGTGGTCGCACAGCCGGTCGGGATACCCGCCCCCGTCGATCCGCTCGTGGTGGGCCCTCACCCACACGGCGATGTCGCGCAGGCCGGCATGCTCGAGGATCCGCGCGCCGATCTCGGGGTGGCGCTGGATCTCACGCCACTCGGCGTCGTCGAGCGCGCCGGGCTTGTACAGGACCGCGTCGGCGATGCCGAGCTTGCCGAGATCGTGCAGGACACCGGCGGCGTGGATCCGATCGACGCGCTCGGCGGCGAGGCCCAGCTCGATCGCGATCTGACGGGCGAACACACCGACCGTGCGCGAGTGCCGGGCGGTGCCCGGGTCGCGCAGGTCGAGCGTTTCGGCCAGCAGCATCACCGCCGCCAGGCGCAGCTCCGAGGACTGCTCGCGGACCGCGGCGGAGGAGGCGGTGTCACGCAGGCTCTGCTCGAGCCCGAGGCCGGCATGGTCGGCGACGGACATCAAAAAGGCGATCTGGCCGTCATCGGGACGGCGGCCGCTGGCGGGCTGGTCGACGGACACCAGACCGAGCACCTCGCCGTTCTGGCCGCGCAACGGAAGCAGCAGCATGTCATCCGGATGCCAACTGTCGGCGCCGGGGGCCGGCGCGGCCGCGGGGGTCCAGGTCACCGTCTCGGTCTCCCACGTCGGGGTACCGGCTGGGAGCCAGATCGCCCCGCAGCGATCGTTCTCGGGGCGCAGCAGCTGCTCCCATTCGCCCCACGGGCTGACCGTCCCGATCAACACCTGGCGAGCGTCGTCGTCACCGAGCACGATCATGCAGGTCAGCTCCTGGCGGGCGGGGTCGAGCAAGCGGACCGCCACGACGTGGAACGACAGCTCCGACCGAATCGTCGCGGCAAGCGTCTCCAGCACCGGGGCGGGGCCGCTCCCGGACGCCGCGGCCCGGGACACGGCGAGCATGCTGCGCAGGTGGCGGGGGACCGGCTCCTCCAGTCGCTCGCGCCGGCGCCCCGGACCCGGCGGCAGCTCGGCGTCGGCCGCCGTGATCGCGCAGTTGCGCCCGGCGCGCTTGGCGTTGTAGAGGGCACCGTCGGCGCGCGCCAGCAGCGTGTTGGCGTCGTCGTGGCCGGCGGCGACGCCGATCGAGACGGTGAGGACGCCATCGATGCCGTCGGGATGCTCGATCGCGGCGTGCTGGACGGCTGCGCGGACGCGCTCGGCGGCGGCCATCGCCTCGCCGGCGCCGGCGTCCTGGAGGACGAGCAGCAGCTCCTCCCCGCCGAACCGATACGCCACGTCCCCGGCCCGCAACGCGCCGCGGACGGTGGCGGCGATGGCGCGCAGCGCCTGGTCACCGGCGAGGTGCCCGAGATGGTCGTTGTAGGCCTTGAAGTGATCCACGTCGCACAGCGCCATGGCAAACGAGCGGCCCCGCTGGAGACGCGCCGCCTCCAACCGGGGCAGATCGTCGGACAGGGCGCGGCGGTTGCGCAGCCCGGTCAGCGGATCCCGACGGGAGTCCTCCACCAACTGAGCGTTGAGCCGGGCCAGCTCGGCCTCGCGCTCGCCGAGGGCGGCCAGGGCACCGCGCTCACGCGCGAGCATCTCGCGCAGACGGCGCTCGAGCAGCGTGCTGCGGACGATGAGTGCGGCGCCCGAGAACAGCAGGCCGCCGCCGAGGGTGACGGCCGCGCCCGAAGGCGAGTGATCGAGCAGGGCGTCGATCAGGCCCGCGATCAGCAACAGGAACATCGTCGCCGGCAGGATGCCCCCGCGCTCCGCTGGTTCGTCGCGCTCGACGATCTCCTCCGGACGGCGCGACGCGATCAGCCCGCCGACGCCGATCACCACCAGGCCGACCACCCACAGCGGGTCGAGCAGCGTGTTGCCGGGCACGTAGGTCCCCGCCAGCAGCTGCCTGCTCCACAGGGCAAACGCGACGGCCTGCACGACCATGCCGCTGAGGACCAGTCGTAGCACCGCCGAGCGCGACCCGCGCAGCGAGCCGCCGATCATCGCCTGGAGCATCAGTACCGCCGCCCCGATGTAGATGGCGGGGTACACGAGCGCGGACAGCTTGGGCGCGAGCGCCAGGGACGAGCTGGAGGCGTCGCGCCACAGCTCGGCGAGGCTGAGCGCGACGGCGGCCGCGACGGTCGGCAATGTCTCGACCAGGGCCACGGCGCGGACCGATCGCGAGCGAGCGCGGCTGCGGATGAGGCTGATCGCCACGAGGATCGCGAACCCCCACCAGGCCACGTCGGCCAGGTTCGGGGACCGCGGAAAGCCGGTCACGCCGTACACGTTCCACATCATCTGACCGGCGAACCACGAGCCGGCGGCAGCCGTCCACAGGGTCCACCGCGCGCGGTCCACCGGTCCGGCGGCCTGGCGAGCCAGACCCATGCCGGCGAAGGCGCTGAACGACGCCGCCGTCCAGGCGACGTCCCACCACCCGTCCGTCCATCCGGCGATCAGCCGGCTGAGCACGACGGCTACCGCGGCCACGACGCTGGGCACGATCACCAGTGCGCCACGGACAGCCGGGGCCCCCAATCCACTGGTTTTTCTGCTCACCTACGAGTGATCGGCAGGCGAGGGGCCGCCGTTGAGCGAAACCACCCCTCGCCCACCGATGAACCGCGCGGTCGTCCGGCCCCAGCTGGTCGTCCAGCCGGGGCCGGGACCGTCATCGGCCGGCGATCAGTTGGCCGCCTTGGCCACCAGACCGTCGGTGTTGCCGTTGGAGTCGGTGTAGAACCCGACCAGGGAGCCGCGGTCATTGACGCCGTTGATCGTGGTGGCGCCGATGCCCTGCGGATCGTCGACGGTCTCAAAGCCGAAGCCCGGCGCCCACGCGAACCCGTGGGTGGTCGCGCTGTTGCCGGTGCCGTCGGTGTAGTCGCCGACCACCTCGTCGCCGTCGTTGACGCCGAACGCCTGGGTCGCGGTCGCGTCGGGGAACTCGAGCCGGTAGAGCTTGCCGTCTGAGCGCTGCAGGAATGCCTCGGTCGTTCCGGCCGAGTTGGTGGCAAAGCCGGCGACGTCACCGAAGTTGTTGATGCCGGCCGCTGTCACGTTGGAGTCGCCGGCCACCGTGATGTGCTTGAAGTGATGCTTGGCGATGTTGTAGGCGAAGCCGTGATTGGTGCCGTTGCCGTCGGTGTAGAACCCGACGGTCATCCCGCTGTCATTGATGCCGAGCAGCTGGTCGACCTTCGGCTTGGCGTTGTCGTTGGTGGGGAAGCTGACCGTCTGCGGCTTGCCGCCGTGGAGCTCGTAGAACCCGTTGTTGGCTCCCTGTCCGTTGACCCAGAACCCGACCGTGTCGCCGTTGTTGTCGATCCCGGTGACCTGGGTCTGTGCGGCACCCGGGAAGTTCTCGTTCTTGAAGTGCCCCTGGCCATATTGGGGAGACACGACGTAGCCCATGTTGGGGTGGCCCTTCTGCCCGGACCCGAAGTAGCCGGCGATCTTGCCCGAGCTGTTGATCCCCAGCAGCTGGTTGAACGTGGTGTCTCGGTTGTCGTTGACCGTCTGGAAGGCGTAGTTGCCGCTGCCGTCGTTCGGCGTGGACGCCGCCACCGCGGATCCCGCCAGCGCACCGGCGGCCAGGGCGCAGGACGACACCGCACACGCGACGCGCCCCCACCGGGTCGCCATGCGACGCCGTCCGGCGCCGCGAGTTGACCTGCTGCTGTCCAGGTTCATTGCTTTCCTACCTCCGACTTCGTTGAAGGACGATCGGCGGTGGACACTCACCCCGTCCACCGACACGAGCATCCTGCGCGTAAACCCGCGCCCGCGCATCGGGCAAGCGCACAGTTCATCGGGGTGGGCGTTTACGACGCGACGCGGTGTTTAGCGATCGCCGCCCGGCTGTTTAGGGCCTGAGCGCCGGGCCGGTCGTCAGCCCTCGGGCGGTGGCAGGAACTCGACCTCGTGCTCGGCGGCCAGGGCCACGACCGCGTCGGGCGTCTGGTCGGCCATCGCGTCGATGCCGGCGAACAGGTCGTACAGGCGCCCGGTCGGGGTCACCCAGAACAGGCAAACGACCGTCGCGCCGGAGCGGTTGAACAGACCGTGCGGCCGGCCCATCGGCATCCGCAGCAGATCGCCGGGACCGGCGGCGCGATCGGCCTCACCGTCGAACATGGTCAGCTCGCCGTCGAGCACGTACACGTACTCGTCCTGAGTGGGATGGATGTGCGGCGGAACGAACGTGTCGGGTGGGAACGTCGCGTGCCAGCCGAACGACCGCTCGCTGAGCTGCTTGGGCCGGTAGATCTGGCCGAGGATGTACCACTCGATGCCGTCGATCGCCGCGTCGGCCGCGATCACGTCGGGTCCGGTTGAATCGGTCATGTCGTTGCTCCTTGGTGTGGTTGCCGGCTGCGGTCCGGGCGCGGCGAAGCCGGCCTGGCGCGCGTAACCGCGAACGATCGCCGCGCGGTCCTCGGCGGACAGCACCGCGTCGATGTCCTCGAAGCCGTCGGGCGCGAGCTCCTCGACCGCGTCGATCACGCCCTCGGGGCCGCCCCGGCGGTTGGAGTGGACGATCTCGGCGGTCGGTCCGTTGCGCGCCCGCTCGTAGCGGCGCAACGCCTCGGCGATGTCGTCGCCCGCCGGGTCGGCGAGCGCGTCGGCCAGGGCCCGGGCGTCGAGGATCGCCTGGCTGGCCCCGTTGGAGCCGACCGGATACATCGCGTGAGCGGCGTCACCGAGCAGGGTCACGCGGCCGTGAGACCAGCGGCCGATCGGATCCCGGTCGCACACCGGGTACTCCCAGAACGTCGGCGTCGCCTCGATCAGGGACAGCACGTCCACCTCGGTGATGGCGAACCGGCGCGCCCACGGCAGCACCTCGTCGATGTCGCCCCGGCGCGACCAGTCCTCGCGCCGAGGCGGGGCGGTGCCGCCGACGCCCGTCTTGGCCATCACCGCCCAGTTGGTGAGCCGCCGGTCGTCGGCCGCGCCCGCCCCGATCGGATACACGACCAGCTTGGCCTCCATCCCGCCGGCAATGATCATCGACCGTCCGGTGAGGAACGCGGGCCAGTCGGCGGCCCCGCGCCACAGCATCGTCCCGTTCCACCGCGGCGGTCCCTCTCCGGGCACCAACGCCGCGCGCACCGTCGAATGGATCCCGTCCGCGCCGACCAGCGCCGCCCCCCGCACCGGCTCGACGTCGCGGCCGGTGGCATCGACGAAGCGTGCGGTGACCCCGCCAGCGTCCTGCGCGAATGCCGCCAGCCGGCGGCCGGTGGCGATCGACGCGACGCCGAGCCGCTCGATCACCGCGTCGCGCAGCACGCCCTGGAGGATGCCGCGGTGGATCGAGAACTGGGGGACCGGGTGGCCGGCATCGAGACCGCGCAGCTCGCGCCACACCTCCTGCCCGAAGCGGTTCATGTAGATGAGCTCGTGCGTCCGCACCGCGACCGCGTCGAGCCGATCGAGCAGCCCCAGCTCGGCCAGCTCGGCGATGGCGTGCGGAAGCGTGTTGATCCCGACACCGAGCTCGCGGATCTGCGGGGACTGCTCGTACACGCGGCAGTCCAGCCCCCGCCCGTGCAGGGCCAGGGCGGTCGCCAGGCCGCCGATCCCGCCGCCGACCACGAGGATGGGCGCAGTCACTGGCTTTCAGCTTATGCCGTCGTCGTCGCCGCCGCCGGTCACGCGAGCAACGCCGGAATCCGGTCGGCAACGGCCGTCCACGCCGAGGTCCGAGGGTCGATGAGCTCGAAGTGATCGACGCCGCGGAGCTCGACCAGCTCACACCGGTCTCCGGCACGGCACGCGGCGCGCGCGTAGCGGCGGCTGTGCGCCACGGGGACGCGGGCGTCGGCGTCTCCGTGCGCGAGCAGGAGCGGGATCCCCGCCGGCAGTCGGCTCAGCGGATCGGCGAGTGCATAGGCGTCCGGCCGCTGCGCGGGCGTCGCGCCGACGAACTGACGCGCCGCGTCCTCACCGATCCGCTCGCGCGCGGCGGCGCGCAGATCGCACACGCCGGCGAGCGAGACGACGGCGCCGACCAGCGGCTCGTCGGCCACGCACAGCCCCAGCTGCCCGCCGGCCGAATGCCCGACGATCACGACCGCGGACGTGTCGAGCGGCGCACCGAGCTGCGGGACGGCCCGGATGGCGGCGCGGACATCGTCGATCGTCTCGGGAACCCCGCCATCGCTCCCGGCACGGCGGTATTCGACATTCCAGGTGGCCCACCCGCGGGCGGCCAGATCAGCACCCAGCGCGGCCATCAGAGCCTGGGTGAAGCGCGTGCGCCAGAATCCGCCGTGCAGCAGCACGGCGACCCGATGGGGGCCGGCACCGGCCGGCAGCAGCAGGTCAGCGGTCTGCTCGGGGTGATCGCCGTAGG
>DATCFW010000149.1:0-3632 GCA_036509295.1 Solirubrobacteraceae bacterium
CGATCGTTCCGATAACCAGCGCCACGGCGACCGACAGACCCGTGATCGTGATGTTGTAGAAGACCTTGCGCAGCGGCTTGGAGAACGCCCAGCCGTAGGCGAAGTTCATGAACGAGCCGTCGATTGAATCGAGCAGCGACATCCCGGCGGCGAACAGGATCGGCAGGCAGAGGATCGCGTACCAGGGAAGGCCGGCGGCGCCGGCACTCCCGGCGATGACCAGCAGGGCGACCTCGGTCGCGGTGTCGAATCCGAGGCCAAACAGAACGCCGATCGGATACATCTGCTGGGGCTTGGTGATCGTCTTGGTCAGCCGACCGAAGAAGCGATTCATGAACCCGCGGCTGTTGAGCTGCGCCTCGAGCGCGGCCTCGTCGTAGTTGCCCGTCTTCATCTCGCGAAAGACCTTGATGATCCCGAACAGGATCACCACGTTGAGCGCGGCGATGATGTACAGGAAGATGCCGGAGACGCCGGTGCCGATCCACCCGGTGACCTGGTGCAGGTTCGAGTTGTCGTTCTTGACCGGCCCGTCGAGCGACCGCACGCCGACGGAGATCAGGAACGCCAGCGCGAACACGATCGTCGAGTGCCCCAGCGAGAACCAGAACCCGACACTCAATGGGCGCTTGCCCTCGCTCATCAGCTTGCGGGTGGTGTTGTCGATCGCGGAGATGTGGTCGGCGTCGAAGGCGTGGCGCATCCCCAGCGTGTACGCCGTGAGGCCGATCCCGACGGTGAAGGTGCCAGACACACCGAGGTTGTAGTGACTCGGCGCCACCACCGCGATCAACGTCAGGAAGCCGAGCACGTGCAGGGTGGCGACGACGAAGATCATCATGAACAGCGTTCGCCGCTGACCACCATCCAGCGACGCCCAGAATGCGCGCACTCCGGGCCGTTGCCCCGATCCAACCGTCGTTGCTGGCATGTTCGGCTCCCTCGATCGCGCGTCTGCCCCGCGTGGGCAGGCGCCGATCGCGCAAACCTAGCCAGAGTCGCACCTAATTGCAAGGTACTCTGGATTACCGCGCTCTCGCTGCGGGCACGACCTACGGCTGGACGCCGAGCAGCGCGGCCTGGATCTCACGCATGGGCTCGTGATCGCCACGGATTTGCGCGTCCGCGTCGTCATAGAGAAATGCCTCCATCACCCGCACGAGCGCAAAGGCCAGGCCGTCCGGGCTCGCCGTCGGGAGGTACGCACCGACCGCCACTTGGTCATAGATGAGCCTTTGGATCGAGGCCACGACCCGCGGCTGGACGTGTCCACCGCTGGAGGTGAGCAACCTCAACCCCGACCGCTGCTCATGTTCCAGCAGCCAGCGCAAGGCAACGGAGCGGCTCAGTGCCTGGTTGACGCCATCGAGAACCTCCAGCAGCCACCAAGCTCCGATCCCCTGCGCCTGCGCACGTTTGCGCGCCATCAGCAACTCAAACTCTTGGAAGATCGCCTCGCTGAGAAGGGCCTCACGCGAGCCGAACCGGCGCTGGATGGCCTCCCGCCCGAACCCAAGCTGGTCAGCCACCGCGATCAGATCCACACGTTGCCCGTTGACGTACTGGGCACGCACCACACGCAACACATCGGTGGCTTGGTCTTGCCGGTTTGTGTGCCCGGGATCAATCATTTCAGCACGATCGGCGTGCCCGGCTCCCGCCCGTCTCACGCTGGTCACAGGATCGAGAATCCGGGACGAAGCATACGTGAGACCAGCCGATATCTGCCGATCTGAGGCGCGACGAGCACGAGATCCCAGCCAGCCTGCGGTCGCCGTCTCCTAAGGGCGGGGCGGGCTCAGGCGCAGAAATTGCCTGACCGGCTCGGATTATCGAGCCGACGTGCGGGGTAGCCTCGGTTACACGAGGGCATCAGTCCTGACGTTCGCTGATTCTGCGAGCAGCAAGACGTGACTTCTCAGGTTTACACAACCGGGAGTCAGCGATGCCCAGAAGTCATTTCCAGCCTGACCCGCATGTAGGGGCTGGTGCGCCGCTCACAAATGCGGTCGGCGATCCCCCGCAGGCTGATCGCGGTCGTCATGGGCCGCGGATCTCTGGCGCGAGTCCCGCGATTGACCGGCTTTCTCACGCTTGCCGTGGCCGCGAGTTGCCACTCGGGGTTGGTGGCGAGGTCCCGCGACGCGCGGGAGCAGTTGAACCAGCGGAGGGCAGAACACCGTCCGCCGGCTGAAATGCCTCGGGCGTGGCGCATCTCCAAACGAGCCGGGGCTCACCTCTCCTCCCAGCCCCGGCTCGTTCGGTTCATTGCGCGGAGAGACCGCAGCCACACGCGAACCAGACCACGCCCAGAGTGTCGCGGGCGAGCTGTTGCTCCTCGATGCCGCTCCCGGGATCACCGTGCAACTCGGTCGCGTCGATGACGGACTTCACCTCGCAGACCACCGCGCCCAGGCTCCTGGCTAGGGCGCCGCTCGCCCGTCGTCACGCCCCGGCCGTCGCGCTCGCGTTGCTCGCGTTATCTCCGTTCAAGCCCAGTCGGCGAAGGCCGTGGTTGATCTCGCGAGCCTCGACCCACTCTCAGGCCGGATGTTGCCGGCCCAGCCGACATGAAATGGGGTTCGCATGAAACGACTCACACCCGTAGAAGCCGTTGCCACGGGGCTGGCGGCGGGCGTCGTTGGCACTGGTTTCATGACGGCCTGGCAGGAGCTCGCGGCCAAGCTGAAGTCCGCTTCTCGGGACAACGGCGCCCCCGACCCGCAACAACCACCGCAGGATCCGTGGGAGGCGGCTTCAGCCCCGGCGAAGGTCGCCAAGAGAATCGGGGAGGGCGTATTTCACAAGCCCGTCTCACCAAAGCTCATACCATTGCTGACCAACGGCATGCACTGGGGCTACGGCACCGGCTGGGGCACGGTCTACGGCCTCGCCGCCGGCAGCGCGCGCACCGCTCCCGGGCTGACCGCCGGTGCTGCGTTCGGCACGGTCGTGTGGGTGATGTCCTACGTCCAACTGGTCCCGATGGGCCTTTACGACCCGCCATGGAAGACCCCACCGCAAGAGCTCGCGCTCGATCTCTCCTACCACCTCGTCTACGGCGCGGGCGTCGCCAGCGCCCACCGGCTACTGACCCGAGGCTAACCGCGCTATTTGACTGCGAAGGTCGCAGCGCCTGGTCAGGCGGCCTGGCGGTTGGCTTGGAGCTTGTGCAGGCCGAGTCGCATCCGGCCTTTGATCGTGCCCGCCGGCAGCTTGAGCTGGGTGGCGATTTCGGCGTGGGTGAGCTGCCCGTAGAACGCGAGTGTGATCACTTCTTGCCGGGTATCGGGGAGCAGCGCCAGCGACGCGTGCAGCCGCTCGGCGTTATCGAGCTTGATGGGTGCTGGCCGTGGTGCGCCACCGCGCGACACGCGATCCTCCGGGCGAGCGACGAACAGCTCCAACGTCTGCTGGCAGTCGAGGCGGCTGATGACGTGTGCGAGCAGGTCGATCGATCTCGAACGCCAAAACGGCCGACCACGAGGCCACAGCGCCCCCGCTGTGAGTGGTAGCTCGCGCGGCTGTTCCAGATCGAGATAAACGTGTCCTGCACAGCCTCCTGGGCGCGCCTGTCGTCGCGACAGACTGAAAACGCGACCCGGTAGGCCCGACTGCAATAGCGATCATCA
>DATCFW010000150.1:0-10650 GCA_036509295.1 Solirubrobacteraceae bacterium
GAGCAGATCACCGAGGTGCGGGGGCGACATCTCGCCACCGGCCTGCCGACCGCGGTGCCGCTGCGCTCGGAGGAGGTCCGCGCGGCGATCGCCGGACCGCTGCGGGAGATCCTGCAGGCGATTCGCGACACCCTGGAGCAGACCCCGCCCGAGCTCGCCTCCGATATCGCCCGGGACGGCATCCTGCTGGCCGGTGGCGGAACCATGATCCGCGGCTTCCCGGAGATGGTGGCCACCGAGACGGGCATGCCGGTGTACCGCGCCGACTCGCCGCTCACCTGTGTCGCGGTCGGCTCAGGCCAGGCGCTGGCGCATCTGGACCAGCTCAGCCTGATCACGCGCCAGCTCGGGCGCGCGCCGACGACTCCGGACTGGCGCACGGCCCAGTCCTAGCGCGGCGCCCACCCGGGCGAGCGCCGTGCTCAGCGCGCAGGCGGCCAGCATGATGACGAACGGGTCGATCGGCTCCCGGAAGCGGGGTGTCTCGACGTTGACGAACACGATCGAGATCCACCACAGCAGGGGCACGGCCCACAGCCATCCCGGCCCCCGGCGGGCCGTGCGGGTGAACGCGCCGGCGATCGCCAGCAGCGCCACCACGTAGAACCCGTAGACGCCGATCGTCGGCCACGGCTCGTGGAGGTTGAGCGCGTCGGCCGACGCGCGCCAGGCGAACGTTCCCTCCAGCTCGAGCATCCGCAGCGTGTTGTGCCAGCCGGCGTCGAACGGGGCGAGCGGGCGGGCCTTGATGTAGTCGAACGCCTGGGTCTCGAGCTTGTTGGAGAGCTGCACTTCGGTGAGGCGGTTGGACTCGTGGGCGAGGTAGTGCAGCGACGGCACGTGGCTGAACAGATGCCACTTGTAGGGCACGCCCGGGGTGGCGGCGGATGTCGGGTTGTAGGTGCCGGCCAGCGTGATCCCGGTCTCATCGGCGATCGGCACGAAATGGTGCAGCTCGATCGCGTTCCGGATCGTCCACGGCGCGATCGTCAGGCACGTCATCAGGACGAGCAGCGCCGGCGCGGCGAGCGGGCGGGAGCGTCTGGCCCACCCTCGCGTCGTCGTCATCGTCGTCGTCCCGGCCCCGGGCGTCGTGGTCCGCGCCGCCGTCGGTGGCGACCGGTCGCGGCCCCGGCCAATCGCCCAGGCGGCCGCGGCGAACGGGAGCAGATCGAGGATCGCGTTCTCGTGGGCGAGCGCGCACAGCCCGGTGAGCACACCGGCGCCGGCGATCCAGGGGTACGGATGGCGAGCCCGCCGCCCTCGCAAGATCGCCCAGGCGGCGGCCAGCTCGAGCACGACCACGAGGTTCTCGGCGACGAGCGCCCCCGACAGCTCGATCATCACCGGATAGAAGGCGGCCACGGCCAGCGCGATGAGCCCGGCCGCCTCGCCGAACGCCTCGAGTGCCACCAGCCCGACGAGGCCCACGGCGATCGTTCCCGTCACCGCCATCTCGCGGCGCTCGGGCGGCACTGCGGGCTTGCCGCCGGCCTGGTGGCCGTCGAGCGCATCGAGCGCGGCCAGGTAGTAGGGGAACGCGGGCGGGAAGTACGCCGTCGGCCCCCGCGAGCCGCCGGCGCCCGACCTCGGGCCCGACCCCGTGTGGTAGTCCCCGTACTGGGAGATCATGCTCGCCAGGCGGTTGTATGTCCCGGCGTCGTTGATCGCGTGGTAGGGCTCGCCGGAGATGTAGGCCAGCCGCATCGACAGGGCCGCGATCAGCAGCGCTCCGACCAGGAGCGCCTTGAGCAGTCGGGTGCGCCGCCCGGTCAGTGGATGCCGACGATGCCGGCGCAGACCCAGTTCGACGCGCCGGCGCCGCCCCTCCAGATCCGCGCCGCGACGGCGTCCTGCTCGGCTTTGGGAGCGAGATAGGCCGCCGGCCCGCTGCCGCCGAACAGCCTCCACGTGCCCGGGATGATCTGGTAGTAGCCCGAGGCCCCGGCGCTGTTGGGCGGCAGGTTCTGACCGCCGGACTCGCACAGCACGATCGCGTAGGGGATCGCCCAGCCACCGGATCCGCCGATCGGCCCGAGCGCGACCGGGCTCGAGTCGGCCGCGCGCTGAGCGGCCGCCGCCGCCGCGGCCGCCGCTGCTGCTGCCGCCGCCGCCTGCTGCGCCTTGATGTGCGAGATCTGCCGGCGGAGGCTGTGGCTCGTCGCCTCGCTGACGGCGAGCGCCGCCTGCTGCGCCGCCTGGGCGTGGCTGACCGCTGCCTGGCGGGATTGCAGGAGCTCGTTCATGCCGGCCAGCTCGCGCGCCTGCAGCGCCGTGGCCGTCGTGATCTGACGGTCGGTCGTCTGCAGCTGCGCCAGGCGCGCCGCCGCGGCGGCGGTGCGCGCCTTGATGAGCGTGGTGATGCTGATCGTGTTCTGCTGCCGGTGCTCGGCCATCCGCAGGAAGCTCAGCTGCTCGAGCAGCTGGTTGAAGCCGTTGGACTCGAGGATGACGGACATGAGGTCCGGCGGCGACGATTCGTAACTGGAAACCAACTGACGGCGCAGGATGCCCATCGCCACGCCGAGCGTGTGTCGCAGCTGGGTAAGCCGGATGAGCGCCTGGGCGCGCTGCACCTCCACCCGCTCCAGGCGAGCCCGATCGGTCGCCAGCGCCTCGGTGACGGTCGCCTCGCGGTTCTGAATGAGCGAGATCTGGCCGTTCAACGAGCTGATCTCCCCGTTCAGCGACGCGATGCTCGCCGACAGGCCGTGCTGGCGCGACTGCTGGGTGCCGAGCTCGGAGTTGAGCTGACCGAGACTCGGCGAACTCGCGTCCGAGCTGCGGGCGTCGGTGAACGCCAGCGCGATCAGGATCGCCGCGGTCGCCATGATCACGGCCAAGCGGGAGGGAACACTGCGGCGGAGATGGCTCATGCGAGGTGCCGCGCGGTCGGCGGAGGGACGGTCCCCCGTGGCGGGGGCGGGGGGCGCTAATGACCTGGAAATCGCGGCAGCGGGCGACCATACCAGGAAGCCGCCGGCACGTCCGGCAGCGGCCGGGCCACGGCCGCCACCGCCCAGGGGCCGCACCATGGCGGCGCTCCAACGCGGCGGTGACCGAGAACTCCGACGGGTAGCCGAGTGATCTGGTTGGCCTACGATTTCCCTGGGTGAAACGACGGACGCAAAGGAGCTGATGTGGATGGCGCGCGCGGTGAGATTTGATCAGTACGGCGGCGTCGGTGTGCTCCACGTGCTGGATGTCGACGCCCGGACCGCCGGTCCCGGCGAGCTGGTGGTGAGGGTTAAGGCCGCCGGGATCAACCCCGGCGAGGGCAAGATCCGCGAGGGTCTGCTGCACGAGCGCTTCCCGGCGACGTTCCCGTCGGGGCAGGGGAGCGACCTGGCCGGCGTGGTGGAGCAGGTCGGCGACGGCGTCGAGGCGTTCTCGGTCGGCGACGAGGTGATCGGTTTCACCGACCACCGCTCCAGCCAGGCCGAGCTGGTGGCGATCGAGTCGGCCAACGCGACTCGTCGTCCGCCCGAGGTGCCGTGGGAGGTCGCCGGGTCGTTGTTCGTCGCCGGGGCGACGGCGTGGGCGGCCGTGCGGGCGGTGGCGCCGGCATCGGGCGAGACCGTCGTCGTGGCGGGCGCGGCCGGCGGCGTCGGCTCGATCGCGGTCCAACTGGCGGCGCGGACCGGCGCCTCGGTCATCGGACTCGCCAGCGAATCCAACCACGAGTGGCTGCGGGACCACGGCATCGTGGCGGTGACCTATGGCGACGGCGTTGCGAACCGGATCCGCGACGCGGCTTCGCATGGTGTCGACGCATTCATCGACACCGTCGGCACCGGCTACGTGGAGCTCGCGCTCGAGCTCGGCGTGCCGCCCCAGCGGATCGACACGATCGCCGACTTCGCCGCGATCGAGAAGCACGGCGTGAAAGGCGACGGCAACGCCCAGGGGGCGAGCGCCGCGACGCTCGCGGAGCTGGCCGAGCTCGTCGCCGAGGGCGCCCTCGAGGTGCCGATCGCCGCGACCTATCCGCTCGACGACGTGCGCGAGGCATACGCCGAGCTCGAACGGGGCCATACCCGCGGCAAGATCGTGTTGCTGCCGTGATGGCGGTGACCTCCGCTGAGCGCACCGCCCGGATCCTGGAACGGGTGCGCGCGACCCCCGAGGGGTTCGTGCGCACCTATGGCGACGTGTCGCCCGGGGCGCCTCGGGTGGCCGGCGCGGTGCTGCACGACTGTGACGATCCGCACCTCCCGTGGCACCGCATCGTCCGCGCTGACGGCTCGCTGGCCAAGGGCCGGCGCCAGCGCCGGCTGCTCGCCGGCGAGGGGGTGCCGTTCCGCGGGGAGCGGGTGGACATGCGCGTCGCGCGCCTGCCGCACTGATGTGGATCCAGCGCCAGATGACGCTCGCGCCCCACCCGCGCGGCTTTCACCTCATCACCCGCCAGGTGCTCGAGGCGATGCCCGAGCTGGGCGACCTCGCAGTGGGGATGCTGCACTTACTCATCCAGCACACCTCGGCCTCGCTGGCGCTCAACGAGAACGCCTCACCGGACGTCCGGCGCGACTTCGAGACATGGTTCGACGCGGCGGTTCCGCAGCGCGCGCCGTATTGGACGCACACGCTCGAGGGCGACGACGACATGCCGGCGCACATCAAGGCGTCGCTGCTCGGGCCATCCCTCACGCTCCCGATCGCCCACGGCCGTCCGGCGCTGGGCACCTGGCAGGGGATCTACCTGTGCGAGCATCGCGATCGCGGCGGGCCGCGCCGGGTGGTTCTCACCGCCTGGGGGGAGGGCGCGTAGGGTCCGCGGCCGGCGGGGCGCTCAGCGCCCCGTCCACACGGGCGCGCGCTTCTCGGCGAACGCGGTGGCGCCCTCGCGCGCGTCCTGCGATGCCATCACCGGCTCGGTGATCGCCTGCTGGCGGGCGAAGAACTCGGAGTCGGGCCAGTCGACCGACTCGGTGAGGACGCGCTTGCTGGCCGCCAGCGCCAGTGGACCGTTGCGGGCGATCGCCTCCGCCAGCTCGAGCGCCGCGCTCAGCGCCTGGCCGGGCTCGGCCAGCCGGTTGACCAGCCCCAGCTCGTGGGCGCGGCCGGCCTCGATCGGGTCACCGGTGAGGGCGAGCTCCATGGCGATATTGCGCGGCAGCATCCGGGGCAGGCGCAGGAGCCCGCCCCCGGCGGCGACCAGTGACCGCTTGACCTCCGGGATGCCCAGCCGGGCCCCATGCGCGGCGACGATCAGATCGCACGCCAGGGCCACCTCGAGCCCGCCGGCCACCGCGAACCCCTCGATCGCCGCGATCAGCGGCTTGGCCGATGCCCGCTGGGTGATGCCGGCAAAGCCCCGGTCACCCGCCCACGGTCGCTCCCCGGTGACGAACGCCTTGAGGTCCATGCCCGAGCAGAACCCCTTGCCGGCGCCGGTGATCACCCCGATTGACAGCTCGGCGTCGCCGTCGAGCTCGTCCAGCGCGGCGGCGATGCCATGGGCGACGGCGGCGTTGACGGCGTTGCGCTGCTCGGGGCGGTTGATCGTGATCACCAGTACGCGCTGGCGGCGCTCGGTGAGGACGGCCGGCTCTGGGTCGGTCATCGCGAACCTCCGGGGTCTGGAAGCGTGGGGGCTACGCGACAGCGTCGCGAGCCCGTTACCCCGCGAACAATCTCAGGTCCGGCGGGCGCTCGCCGCGCAGCACCGCCAGGTCGACCTCGACGCACGCGATCTCGCGGGCTCCGGCGAGCACCCGCGCCTGCGGCTTGATCGCCTGGGCGGCGAGCACGCCGCGGCAGCCCCGGAACTCCGGGTCGCGACGGATCCGCTCCAGATACCGGGTGAGTTGCTCGACGGCCTCGATCCCGGCGACGCGCTTGATCTCGACCGCCACCCAGCCGTCGTCCGCGTCGCGGCACATGAGATCGACCGGTCCGATGTCCGTCGGCCATTCGCGGCGCACCAGGCGAAAGCCCTCGCCGCACCACTCCGGCGCATCGGCGAGGAGCTCCTGGAGGTGGGCCTCGACTCCGTCCTTGGCCAGCATGTCATCGGCCTCGGGCGATCCCATCTCATGGGTCACGTCCGACAGGACCTCGTGCAGGGTGATCTCGACCCGATCCTCGGTGGCGCCGGCGTGCCGGCGCACGACGATCCGGGTGGGCGGGGTCCCAATCTCCTCGATCGCGGTCGGCGGAGTCATCCAGTTCAGCGGCTTGACGCTCTGGCTGCCGTGGTCAGACCACACCATGAACGTGCCGTCGGCCTTGAACATGAGCAGCCGGGTCGATTCCGCCAGATGGGTGGTGAGCCGGCCCGAGTAGTCGATCGAGCAGCGGGCGATCATCAGTCGCATCCCCACACCCTAGATTTTCCGCCGGACCGACGCCCGGCTGGCCGCGGGGCGCGCGGGCCTATGATCCGGAGTTATGCGTAATCAGCTGCGACCACTGTTTGATCGGATCGTGATCAAAGAGCTCGACCCGGATCGCATCCGACGCTCCGGCCTGCTGGTGCCCCCCGGTTCCGACGAGCCGCCGCCGCAGCACGGCATCGTGCTCGCCGTCGGCCCCGGGCTGGACTGGTGGGATCACGTCGGCGTGCGGATGCCGGTCAAGCCCGGAGACCACGTCGTCTTCCCGGCCTCGGCCGGGGCCTGGATCGAGGTCGACGAGGAGCGGCTGCTGGTGTGTCGCGTCGGCGAGCTGCTGGGCGTGCTCGAGGCGCTGGAACAGTGCCCGGCCTGCGGCGGCCGTGGCCTCGGGCCCGCGGAGTCCTGCCCGGTCTGCGGCCGCGAGGGCTCGGTCACCTCCTCGTAGACGTCGATCGAGACTTGGGATGGCGCTATCCATCGCCCAACGCGGCGAGTTGATAGTCGGGTTGGAGCGTCGTAACCGGTGAGTGCTCGGCGAGTTCTGGTCACTGACGGCGAGACGAGAGCCGTCGTGTCGGCGGTGCGAGGTCTCGCCGCGGCCGGGTTCGAGGTCGCCGCCGCCGCGCCACCCGGCCGGGCCGCCGCCCACTGGTCGCGCGCGGTCGCGCAGCGGATCTCAATTCCCGAGCCCCTCGGCGACCCCGCCGGATTCACTGCGGGGCTCGAGCGCCATCTCGCCGCCGGGAGCTTTGCGGTGCTCATGCCCGGCAGCGATGTCTCGCTGCTTGACATCAGCCGGGACCGCGCCCGCTTGGAGGATCATGCCCGCATTGGTCTGCCGCCCCACGAGCACGTGCAGCGACAAGGCTCAGCTGGCGGCGGCCGCGGCGCGTCACGCGCTCAGTCCTCCGCCCACCGTCGTCTGCCCGACAAAGGCTCAGGCGGTACAGGCAGCCCGCCAGATCGGCTTTCCGGTCGTCGTCAAGCCGGTGAGCTCCGTGATCGAAGGTGGACCGCGCCGCATCCGCTCGGGCAGCGTGCTGGTGGAGGATGAACGAGAGCTGGAGGGGGTCGTGACCGCGCTGGGCGCGACCCTCGTCCAGGAGCGGATCGCCGGCCGGGTGGTCTCGTTCGCCGGGGTGTTCGCCGACGGCGCGCTGCTCGCCGAGGCGGTCTCCGGTTACCACCGAACGTGGCCGGTGCGGGCGGGGAACGCCTGCTACTCGGAAACGATCGAGACCCCGCCGGATCTGCGCCGCCGCGTGGTCGCGTTGCTCGCCGATCTTGGTTGGGAGGGCCAGTTCGAGCTGGAGCTGCTGCAGAGCGCGGCGGAGATCTGGCACGCGATCGATATGAATCCCCGGCCGCACGGCTCGCTGGCGGTGGCGATCGCCGCCGGGGCGAACCTGCCGGCCGTGTGGTGCCGGCATCTGCTCGGCGAGGCTTCGGCGCCGGTGACGGCTGCCGCCGGCGTGTTCTATCGCTGGACCGAGGCCGATCTGCGCCACGGGCTCTGGCAGGTGGACGGCGGGAGCGCGCACGCCGCCGCACCGGTCCTGCGCGTGCGCCGCCACGTGGTGCACCCCTACGCTCGGGTGGGCGATCCGGGACCCGGGCTGGCGCGGCTGCTGGAGCTCGGCGGCCTGACGGTGCAGCCCGGACGCTACCGGCGCGCCCGTCGGCTCGATCTGGCTCCCGCCGTCGTCATCGGGGCGGGGCCCAACGGGCTGGCCGTGGCGGCTCACCTCCGGGCGGAGGGGATCGGCGCGCGCTGCTTCGGCGAGCCGCTGGAGTCGTGGTCTGACCAGATGCCAGCCGGAATGATGTTGCGCTCGCGCCGGCGCTCGAGCAACATCGCCGACCCGACGCGCGCGCTGACGATCGATGACTACGAGACCGCCGCCGGACGAACCGTCGCGCGGACGAACCTGTCGCTTCAGGAGTTCATCGATTACGGATGCTGGTATCAGCGCTGCGCGGTGCCCGACGTCGATCGGCGCAAGGTCACCGAGGTCACGCACGACACCGTCGGCTTCGGCGTTCGCCTCGAGGACGGCGAGCGGCTGACCGCGTCGCGCGTGATCGTGGCCGCCGGTCTATCGCCGTTCATGCACCGGCCGGAGCCGTTCGGGTCCCTGAGCGGCGCGAGCTGCTCGCATGCCTACGAGCACGCCGACCTGTCCTCGTTCTTAGACCACCGGGTCGCTGTGATCGGCTCGGGTCAGAGTGCGCTGGAGTGCGCGGCCCTCCTGCACGAGGCCGGCGCCGACGTCGAGGTCCTGTCGCGTGCGCCGGCGATCTACTGGCTGGGCGACGGGACCGAGTCCGAGCTGCCCGAGCCGCCCCGCGGCCGGCGGTTGTCGCTCTCGCCGCCCCCGACCGATGTCGGCGGGCGGCTCACCGGCTGGCTGGCCGCGACGCCCGACGCGTTCCGACGGCTGCCGCGCCGCCTTGCGCCCGAGATCGCCTACCGCTGCATCCGCCCGGCCGGGGCCGGCTGGCTGCGCCCCCGCCTCGTCGACGTGACCCTGTCATGTGGAAGCTCGGTGGTGAAGGCGGACGAGGGTGCCGGTGGGGTCATGCTGCGCCTGCGCGACGGCTCGTCGCGAACCGTCGATCACGTATTGCTGGGCACCGGTTATCGGATCGACGTCCGCCGCTATCCGTTCATCGCCCCCGCGCTCGCCGACCGGGTCGCGCTCGCCGACGGGTACCCGGTGCTCGGTCCGGGCCTGGAGTCATCGGTTCCCGGCCTGCATTTCATGGGCGCTCCAGCCGCGCACAGCTTCGGGCCGATCATGCGCTTCGTGGTCGGGACGTGGTACTCGGCGCCGGCCGTCGCCCGCCGGGCCGCCGGGCGGCGCCAGCCGCCGATCAGCTTCTCGTTCTGACCGTCAGGCGGCGGCGCTGCGCGCCGAGAGCCCGCGCGGCGTGGCCGCAGTGACGCGTTCGAGCAGTTGCGACACCTCGGCATCCTCGCCCAGGGTGAGCGCCTGGCGGCAGGCGGCGCCGCATTCGGCCAGGCGATCGGTCCGCGCTAGGGCGTGCGCGTAGGCTGACCACGCCCGCGGCGAGTCGGGCTCGATCTGCGTCGCCGCATGCGCGGCTGACACCTCGGCGCCGACGTCACCGGCGAGGTGATGGGCGAGCGCCAGGTCCAGCAGCCCGTCCACCGAGGGACCGACGAGCCGGGCGCGCTCCAGCGCCCGGATCGCTCCCGGCCGGTCGTTGAGTCGCAGCCGCAGCCGTCCGAGACGCTCCCAGGCCGAGGCGTCGGCCGGCGCCCGGTTGACGGCGCGGACCGCGGCCTCAGCGGCCAGGTCAACCGCGCCCATGTCCTCGTAGATCCGGGAGGCGAACCGCTCGGGCGTCGGCCGGTCGGTCTCGGCTCGCGCCCAGTCGCGAACGGTGCGCGCGGCCGCGGGGAGGTTGCCGGCCTGCCAGAACGCCGCCGTCAGCAGCCGCAGGACCGCTGGGTTCTCGGGTTCGGCATCGCGCGCATACACGAGGCGCTGCGCCGCCAGCGCGGCATTGCCCTCCGCGAGGGCGTGCTGCGCGGCGGTCATGAACCGCTGGACGCGATCGGCGGCCGGATCGGGCCTGGAGAAGTCGACGAACTGCAGTGATCCAGCGGGGACGGTGCGCACTCCCACCGCGAACATCACCCGCGCCCACTGCTGATAGTTGTCCTCGTCGCCGGAGAAGTAGATGCCGCTGACGGTGCCCACGCCCCACTCGGGATAGGAGACACAGCGCGCGTAGCGGTGGACGACCGAGTGGTCGGGCATCCGGGAGCCGAACGGGTCGTGCTTGGCCCGGTCGGCGTTCATTTCGCGCTCGCGCTGCTCGTTCTCGTAGGCCCGCCGCCCGGCATCCTCGCGGGCCCGGCGCGTCGCCGCCGCCGAGGCCTTGACGGCGTTGCGGCTGACGCTGCCGCCGCGCGAGGTCTCGGCCAGCCGCTCCAGTTCGTCGGCGGCCTCGTTGATCGCCTGGAGGTGGCGCTGATGCTCGTGGCGACGGCCCGGTGGCGCGATGTCCGGGTGCCAGCGCTTGGCCATCCGGCGCCGGGCCAGCTGAACCGTGCGCTGGTCGAACGGCGGCTCCAGCTCCAACAGGGCCAGTGCGGATTCGACGTCCAGGATGCGAGGCATGACACCCCAACGTTAGCGAGCATCCGTGGGGCCACGGCGCCCGCTCCGGACCGATGCCGGACCTCGATTGCCCGCGTTGCGCCGGCGGCGGCGGGCCTGTCACAGATCAGTGCCAGTTTTCGCCGGGCGGTGGAGGCGAGCCTATGGTCGGCCCATGGCCA
>DATCFW010000151.1:0-3681 GCA_036509295.1 Solirubrobacteraceae bacterium
CTTGAAGTGACTGATCCGCGCGACACCCGCCGCCGTTCCGCAGGTTCCCCTCGTGAACGCTCTGCGGTGCCGGGTCACCCCATGTGCGGGCTTCGAGCACCCACTGGTCCTCGGCCGCCCCGCGCTTCAGGAATAGGCCGAAGTAGTGGTCGAGGCGGACCACGCCGGGGCTGTTCGGGCTCGGGCGCATCTTCGCGTACATGTGCGTTGTGAGGTCCAGTGTGCCTGCGAGCAGGGCGATGTCGGGATCGCTCATCGCGGTCGCGAACGGAACCGCAAACAGCGTGACCCGCCCACCCGCATATGCGGGTGGGCTCGAAGCGGGCACGCCGGGGGGCGCGCGCGAGGAGCCGGCGGACTGCTCACCGCACGCTCGTCGGGGCTGGACTGGTGCGTTGATGGGGCTGCCAGTGTGATCGTGGTGCTCATTTGTGACCCCCTCTATTTGCTCGTTGGTGAGCATCTAGCTTCCGCGTGCGGAGCCTGTCAAGCCCGGTGAGACGCTTCGTGGTCGTTTTTAGTGAGCGACCTCCTTCGTGGCGGGCTTGTTGATCCAGGTGGCGGTCGGCAGCTCGGGCGGGACGGGCGGCTTGTGGACGAACCGCTCGGGATACCGCTCGTAGGCGGCGTCGAGCACGCGGGCGCGGGCGGCGTGTAGGTCGGTCGCCTGGCCGTAGTGGAACGCGGCCGGGGTCATCAAGCCGATCCCGGAGTGGCGATGGTGGTGGTTGTACCAGTCGAAGAACACGCGGCAGTGCCCGCGGGCGTGCTCGATGTCGTCGAACCGGTCGGGGAACTCGGGCCGGTACTTCAGTGTTTTGAAGTGCGCCTCGCTATACGGGTTGTCGCTGGAGGTGTACGGGCGCGAATGTGTTTTCGTGATGCCGAGATCCGCGAGGAGGAACGCGACCGGCTTGGCGCGTTGCGGGCTGCCGCGATCGGCGTGCAACGTCAGGATCTTGGGGGTGATCTGCTGTTGCTCGGTGGCCTGCTCGATCAGCGTCTTCGCGAGCTGGCCGTTCTCCCGGTACTGCACGGTCCAGCCGACCGCGTAGCGGCTGAACACGTCAAGGATCACGTACAGATAGAAGTACGTCCACTTCGCCGGGCCCTTCAGCTTCGAGACATCCCACGACCACAACTCGTTCGGCTGCTCGGCGAGCAGCTCGGGCTTCGCGTAGCCGGGGTGGGTGAGCTGGTCACGCCGTTCGCGCACCCCGCCGTGCTTGCCGGCGAGGATCCGGTACATCGTGCGCGTCGAGCACAGGTAGGTGCCCTCATCCAGCAGCGTCGCGTACGTCTCCTCCGGCGCGACGTCAACGAACCGCTCCGAGTGCAGCACCTCGAGCACGGCCTCGCGCTCGGGCTCAGACAGCGCCCGCTCAGGCGTCGGCCGCGGCCGGGACGGTCGGGGCGCTGGTGGGCGGCGGCGACGGTAAACGCTCGCCACAGACACGCCCAGCGCCCGGCATGCCGGCCGGGTGCCGATGATCGGCGTGAGCTCCTCAACGGTCTCGCAGATCATCGCTCGGTGCTCCTGTCGACGGTCTCGGTACCGAGCATCTGCTCCAAGAGCGCTGAGAGATTTCCCTGAATCTGAATGACCTTCCGTGCCTTGGAGAGCTCCGACTCGGAGCGCTCCAGCCGCCGCTGCAGACCGGCGATCTCCTGATCACGCCGATCGGCCGGCTTACGCCCGCGCGGGCGGCCGAGCTCCTTCAGCGCGCCGTCCTTGCGCTGCTTACGCCAGTACGTCAGATGCGACGTGTACAGCCCCTCGCGGCGCAACAGCTCGCCGATCTCTCCCGGCGCCGTGCACGAGTCCGCCTTGGTCAGAATCTCCAACTTGTAGCTCGCCGTGAACTTACGGCGCTTGGCCTGCTCGACCATCTCAGGGTCAGGCACCCCCGCCCGCGGGACGCGCCCGCCGGCCACAAACCCCAGCTCGGCTACGCCTCCCTGGTCTTCGTGGCCGGCGGCAGCAGCCTCAGCAGCTCCCGCTCCATTCGTGCTCGACTCCAACATCTCCGGCAGTCTCCGTTCTCGCCCTCAAGGTCATTGATTCCTCGATGGTGAGCGTCTCGCCGGACGTTGACAGAGAGGGGGGGGCCCACAGGGCCGTCGCGAAGGTGTTGCTGACTCCCGAAGTGCCGCCGCACGTGACCGAGTTGAGCTCGGTCAGGCGCACCGGAACGCCGGCCCGTGCCGCGAGCCGCACGGCGGGCCGAACGGTCTGGGCCATGCCGGCCGTAGCGGCCTCACTGAGCACGCGACGGATCGTCGGATACGTCTGCGTCCCCGGCTGCGAGCAGGCCGAGAATGGATAGCGGTGCGCGGTCACTGCGCTCAGTCCGGGATGGGGGCTGGCCAGCAGCGCGGACACCCAATTGACGTGGAGCCCCGGCTCGGCCAGCGCCGGCCCCAGGAGAGGCACCCCGGGGGCGACGCGGGCCAGTGCGCGGGCATAGGCGGCGAATGCGATGACGTAGCTGTCCGCCGTGATCTGTCGCGGGAGGACTCTTGACCCGACTCCGCCACGGGTGGTGCTCTGCCAGACGGTTTGGCTGTAGATGTCTGGTTCGTTACCGATCTCGAACCCCAGGATGCTGCCGTGGGGCAGCTTGGCGACAGCCGTGCTCGCCCGGCGCGTCGCGTTGCGCGGCGAAGCGGTGACGAGGTTGAGATCGAGGATCAGCCGCACGTGCGAGCGATGCACGATGCGGCTGACCTCGTTCAGCCAGCCCGGGGTCAGCTCGAACACCCACTCGGGCAGCTCCCGAACCGGTGACCAGAAGACGTGGTCAGCTGAATCACCACCGATCCTCAGCTGCACTGGCCCGTCACCGCGTATAAGCGACAGAACCCGGTCAAGCAGCGGCAGGTGCCTGGCCCAGACGGGTAGCGCCCAATATTCCGTGGAGATGCCGAGAAACGATGGGGGCACCGCCTTCATCGGCGCCTGCTCGGCGATGGTCACCTGAACCTGGGTTGGAAGCTGCCGCGAGGCGTGCACGATCGCTGAAGGAGCGCGTGGCAACGACGGTGCGGGTGAGGACGGCGACTGATGGGCAGCCGGTCCGCGCCCTGCCCGGTACGCGAATCCGGCGATGATGGCGACCAGCAGGACCGGAGTGAGCAGGAGAGTCGTCCTCGCCGCGACTCGTCCCAGCGGCCTGCGGACAAATTCAGGCACGGGATGCTCCGGAAGGGAGCGACGAAACGGGTTCATCGGAACGAGCCAGGCCTCGATGACGGTGGCAGATCGGGAGAGAGCTGAGGCCGCGAGAACCGAGTCGCGGACCCCAGCACAACCAAAGCGACATACCCCGCGGGCGCTAGCGGTTCAAGACAGCGCCACGCCCCGGCGCTTCCGTCCGGCCAGCTCGTCGGCGCGGTCAGGCGGCGGGGGTCGTAGCTGAGCGCGTCGCCCGCACCGAGCGCGCGGGCGTCGAACAGTGCACCGCCTCTGAACCTCACCACGCCACGCAGGGGCAAAATTGACGATGCCACGTCGGCACGTACCTGAGCCGGCGAATAATCGCGGCCCAGCTACTTGTTCCGCAGTCCGTTCCCGGAGCCCGCCGGGGTGGGACTGTCACCCGTCATCGGCTTTGTCGCCGACAGCACCGAGGCCTCCGCAACGACGCGCTCTGTCCTGATGGAATCAAAGCCCGCCTGCCG
>DATCFW010000152.1:0-2059 GCA_036509295.1 Solirubrobacteraceae bacterium
GGGTCGTGCCGAGTCGGTGGCCCCGCCGTCCACGCCACGGCGCGCATCAACGCGACCGGCATCAGGGCCCATGGCGCGGCGTCGAACCATGGCTGTGGCGGTCACATAACCACCGTCGGTGTGGCGCTCGCACGTTCAGTCGGCCACCGGTGTCGTTTCCTACGGTCCAACGGGACGTTCGCCAAGCCGACCAGCTGCCGTCTGCGCGACTTCCGGCACGCCCGCGGCACGACCCACTGGACCTACCGGCGCCAGCGGCGGCTCGCCAAGGGCGTCTACCTGCTGTGGGCGCACGCAACGAACTCGAAGCACGAGACGACCCGTAACACCGCCCACAAGTACATCTTCCTGCGCCTGCGCTGAGCGATCGTCGAGCCGCGTCGCTGCGCTTCGTGCCGCCGGCGGGGATCGAGGTCGTCTCGGGGAACTTCTCTGGCGTGCGTCTCATGGCATGCCGGCACATCAGTGATTCATACGCCCACCCAGCGATCGCGGACCTCGTCGGCGACGTCCTGGGCGGGCCGTCCCGTCCGGTCGATGACGATCACCCCGGCCAGCTTGCGCATCCAGGTCAGCTGCCGGCGGGCGTAGTTGCGGGTCCGGCGCTTCATCGCCTCGACGTCGCCGCTCAGCAGCTCGTCGAAACCCAGAGCCTTGCGGGCGGTATCCGAGGCCCCGGCCGTCCGGGCCCGCAGCACCTCGGACTGGACCCCGTCGGCGAGCATCTGGTCGACCCGGGCGTCGATCTGCCGGTAGAGCGCCTGGCGGTCCATCACCAGGCCGACGAGCAGCGTGCTGCGCCGGGTGGCGGCGGTCCACAGCTCCGATTCCTGCGATGGCGGCTCGAGCTCGCCACCGTCGTGCAGCTCGAGCGCCCGCACGATCCGCTGACGATCGCCCGGATCGATCGTCTCGGCCGCCCACGGCGCCCGCTGGGCCAGCACCGCGTGCAGCGCCGCGGGTCCGCGCTCCTGCAGCTCGGCGATCCACCGCTCGCGGACCCCCTCAGCGGGGGGCGGCCGCAGGCTGAGGTCAGTGAGCGCCGCCCGCAGGTACAGCCCGGTTCCTCCGACGACGATCGGCCGGCGCCCGCCGGCCACCAGCTCGTCGATCTCGGCGTGGGCGAGCTCTGCGTACTGGCCGGCGCTGAAGGTGGCGTCGACGGGCAGAAAGGACAGCAGGCGGTGCTCGAGCTGGGCGCGCTGGGCCGGACCGGCGGCGCCGGTCAGGGTCTCCAGCCCGGCGTAGACCTGCAGTGCGTCGGCCGACACCGCGACCGGCTCCTCCCCCAGTTCCCGCAGCCGGCGGGCGAGGGCGAGGGCGACGTCGGTCTTGCCCACCCCGGTGGGGCCGAACAGGGCGATCACGTCGGGCGGGGCCACGGCGGTCAGTATCGTGCAGCGATGGTCGCAGGCGCCGAACGAACAGTGGCGCAATGAAGGTCGGAGCGGGCATCTCGGCCGGCCTTCGGTCACCTCAGAGCGCCGCCGAGGCGGCGCGGTCCGCCGCGCGCGGGCTGGGTGGAGCCGACGCTGATCTCGCGGTCGTGTTCGCCAGCGGCGCGCACCTCGATGAGCCGGAGGCGGTCCTGGCGGCGGTTGACCGGGAGCTGGCGCCGGGCGTGCTCGTCGGCTGTGGCGCCGGTGGCGTCCTCGGCGCCGGGCGAGAGCTCGAGTCGGGGACCGGCGTCGCGGTGTGGGCGGCGTCGCTTCAGGGCGGCCGGGCGCGGGGGTTTCACGCCACCGTCAGCGGCGAGGCCAATGGCGGGGTGCTCGATGGCCTGCCCGAGCTCGGCACCGACGCCGCGCTCATCATGTTGTCTGACCCCTACTCGTTCCCCACCGACGCCGTGCTCGACGGGATCGCCCGCCAGGCCCCGGGGGTGGCGGTGCTCGGCGGTCTGTCGAGCGCTCGGTCACCGCTCGGCGGGGCGGCGCTGTTCACCGGCGATGGCGTGCACCGCAGCGGCGCCGTCGGCGTCTGCCTCAACGGCGTCGAGATGCTGCCCTGCGTGTCGCAGGGAGCGGCGCCGCTCGGACGCGAGATGACGATCACCGCC
>DATCFW010000153.1:0-4094 GCA_036509295.1 Solirubrobacteraceae bacterium
GGCGGGCGGCACGACCGGGTCGGGCGGCGAGGGCATCGGCGATCAGGTTACGAGCCTTCAGGGCCAGCGCAGCTCGCCCAGGCTGGCGATCGTCCGCACTCCGTCCGCCGAAACCGCGCCCGCCCCACCCCGTGGGCTCGATTCCCGCGCGAGCAGCACCGCCGGGATCCCGCACGCCTGCGCCCCCCTCACATCCTCAGCCAGGCTGTCCCCGACGTGGACGGCCTCGTCGGGCGCCACGCCGGCCAGCGCCAGCGCGTGCTGAAAGATCGCCGGCGCGGGCTTGGCGGCCCCGATCGCCGCCGAGGTGACGATGCCGTCGATCAGTGGCGCGAGTCCGACGAGCTCGAGCACCTCATGCAGCGACACATCCCAGTTGCTGACGACGACCACCCGCGCGCGCGCCGCGCGCGCCGCCAGCAGTGCGTCGCGACCATCGTCGTACGCCGCGAACCGCAGCGAGGCCAGCAGCGCGTCGGTCACCACCGAGATGGGCGCCGCGCCCAGCCGCGGGTCGGCCGGCAGCGCGTCGCGCAGAACCTCGGCGCAGCGGTGGCGCAGCGCGGTGAGCGCGTCGGCGTCACGGCCGAGCCCCATGTGGGCCCGGTAAAACGCGATCTCGACGGCCAGGGCCCGTCCCGCCTGGGCTTCGGACACCTCGATTCCGAACCGGACCGCGAGCTCGTGGCGGAGCGCCGATGCCGGCGGCGCCAGGGTGACGAGCGTTCCGAGGCCGTCGATCAGCAGCGCCCGGGGCGAGCGCCGGCCACGGCGGGGCTGACGGCGAGCAGCGTGCATCGGTTCGTGCGATCTTGCCAGCGTTGCAGGACCGCGAATCGGCGGGCCGAAAGAGCCACGGAGCTACACTGGCTCGTCACGAGCGCGGCGTCACCGTACGTCCACTGCCTGGCGCCCAGCCCGCTCGAACCTTCTCATGAGCCGACGTGATCGACAACGCCGCCGCCGGCGCAACCGTGGATCGACGCTGACGCGGTTCTTCGCCCTGGGCGGGGTGCTGGTCGTGTGCGCGGTGGTGGTCGGCGCGCTGGCGATCGCCGGCTGGGTGGTCAACGTCGCCCAGTCAGCGCCCAATCTGTCGACGCTGAAGCCGCTGACGCCGGGCTCGCCGTCAGAGGTGTTCGCCGCCGACGGCACCTCCCTGGGCTACATCTGGTCCCCCGACGTGCACAACGCGGTCGCCGGCTCCGAGATTCCCCAGGTCCTCAAGCAGGCGACGGTGGCGATCGAGGACCGCCGCTTCTACCAGCACGGCGCGCTGGACTACCAGGGCATCCTGCGCGCCGCGATCAAGGACGCCGTCGGCGGCGGCAACAGCCTCCAGGGCGCGTCGACGCTGACGATGCAGTTGGTCGACAACCTGTACCTGAGCCAGAAGCTGCGTTCCACCCGCGATCTGAAGTACAAGATCGAGCAGGCCAAGCTCGCCGAGCAGCTCGCGGCCGAGCACAGCAAGAGCTGGATCCTCGACGGCTATCTCAACGTCGTCCCCTACGGCACCGTCGGCAACCAGGAGGCCTACGGGGTCGGGGCGGCCGCCCAGATGTTCTTCGACAAGCCGGTGCAGAAGCTGAGCCTGCCCCAGGCCGCGCTGCTGGCGGGCCTGCCCCAGGCGCCGTCGTCGTACAACCCGTTCAGCGACTCGGCCGCCGCCAAGCGCCGCCGCGGCGAGGTTCTGCACGCGATGGTAGTGGCGGGCTACATCACCCAGGCGCAGGCCAACCGCGCCAACCGCGCCCACCTGGAGATCAAGCACGACAACGCGTATCTGTTCCACAAGCAGCCCTACGTGTTCGACTACATCAAGCAGCAGGTGACCAAGGACCTGTGCCCGAGGACGCCCACGAACTGCCCGGCGCTCTACGAGGGCCTGAAGATCGACACGACGATCGATCTGCGCAAGGAGGCCCTGGCCCAACAGGCGATCGCCAACCACGCGTCGCTGCTGGCGGCGCAGGGCGGGCCGGGATCGGCCGCCGCTGGACTGGCGTCGGTGGACACCAGCAACGGCCACATCCTTGCGCTGGCGAACTCCTCGACCTATCAGCAGACGACGTTCGACTACGCCTCCCAGGCTCATCGCCAACCGGGGTCGTCGTTCAAGACGTTCGCGCTGATGACGCTCATCCACGACTACCACGGCGACCCCAGCACCACCTACTACACGTCCAAGCTACTGGCGCCGGGGTGGCTGTCAGTGGATCCGACGTGGACGGTGCACACCGCCGAGCTCACCTACCAGGGCGACATCAACGTCACCCGGGCGACGATCATCTCCGACAACACCGTGTTCGCGCAGATGGCCGCCGACCTCGGCTGGGCCAAGCTCGACGACACCGCCCACGCGATGGGCATTACCTCGCCGCTGGACGGCAACCCGGCTGAGGTGATCGGCGGGCTGCGGGTCGGCGTCACGCCGCTGGAGATGGCCGACGCGTATTCGACGCTGGCCAACGGCGGCATCCACATCCCGACGACGATCATCGACAAGGTCGTGTTCCCGGACGGCAGCGTGCGCAACTTCGGCAACCCGCCCCAGACTCGGGTGTTCCCCTACGACGAGGCCTACGAGGGCACGAGCGTGCTCAAGCAGGTGATCACCAGCGGAACCGGCACGGCCGCCAACTACGGCTGCCCCGCCGCCGGCAAGACCGGCACCGCCAACAACCTGGAGAACGCGTGGTTCGTCGGCTACACGCCGCGGATGGCCACCGCCGTGTGGGTCGGCTATCCGCAGGGCAATCTCCCGATGGCCGACGGCTTCGGCGGGACCCTGGCGGCGCCGATCTGGCACGACTACATGCAGACCGCCTCCGGCGGCTACTGCGGCGACTGGACGCCCCCCGCCCAGCCGTTCCAGGGCACCGCCTTCTTCGGCCACTTCTCGAACGCCGGACCGCCGGTGGCGCCCGCGGCGCCAGCCCAGACCCAGACGACCGGCAAGGCGAAGACGCCCAGCGGCGGCACGGGCGTCGGCACCGGGAAGACCAAGAGCCAGTACAACAACCCCGCCCTCTACTCGCAGCCGCCGCAACCGGGCGCCGGCACCACCCCGACGACGGGCAACACCGGCACCACCGGCGGAGCGAGCGGCACCACCACCACGCACTGACCGGCCGCTCGTGTCGATCCTGCTGGTAGCGTTGTCGGATCGGCGCGCGCGATCCCGCGCGGCCTGACCGAAGGTTCCAACGCATGCCCAAGGAAGAAAAGGTCGAGCTCGAGGGAGAGGTGGTCGAGGCGCTCCCGAACGCGATGTTCCGCGTCAAGCTCGACAACATGGACCGCGTCGTGCTCGGTCACGTGGCCGGCAAGATGCGCCGCTTCCGCATCCGCATCCTGCCCGGTGACCGCGTCCGGGTCGAGCTGTCCCCGTACGACCTCGACCGGGCCCGCATCGTCTACCGCCACCGCTGACCCGCGCCGGGGCGACTCGCACCCCCGCGAGCGAGGCATGCGAGAGCTGGAGCTGATCGAGTCCCTGGAGCGGCTCCTCGGCAGCGACCGGGGTGACGCTCCGCCGCCGGGCGCCGGCCGGGTGGCGCGCTGGATCGGAGACGACGCCTCCGTGGTGCGCGGTGCCGGATATGCCGTGACCTCGATCGACACCGTCGTCGACGGCGTCCATTTCCACTCCGGCGAGCTGACGCCGGGCGAGATCGGCCACCGGGCGATGGGCTCGGCGCTGTCGGACCTGGCCGCGATGGGAGCGGTGGCGGGCGAGGCCTACATGGCCCTGGCGCTGACGGCGGGCATGGAGCAGGGCGACGCGCTGGCCCTGATCGACGGCGCGCACCGGCTGGCGTCGGCCTGCGGCGTGACGATCGCCGGAGGTGACGTCAGCAGCTCCAGCGTGCTGACCGTGACCGTCACCGTGGTCGGCTGGACGCGGGATCCGGGGGATCTCGTCGGCCGCGACGGCGCCCGGCCCGGAGACCTGGTGGCCGTCACGGGCTCGCTCGGCGCGGCCGGGGCCGGGCTCGCGCTGCTGGAGAGGCGCGCGCGGCCCGACGGCCTGCCCGAGGCGACGCTCCGGGAGCTGCACGACCGGTACGCGCGTCCCGAGCCACGGCTCG
>DATCFW010000154.1:0-4073 GCA_036509295.1 Solirubrobacteraceae bacterium
GAACGTGCTGGTGTTGTTGTAGAGCACCTGTGAGCCAGGGCCGTTCAGCACCATCAAGGCATTCATGTTGAGGATCGGGTTGTCGAACCCGAGATTGAGCGTGGAATTGGCGTCCACCTCCCAATAGCCGGTGTTGAGGACGTTGCCGGTCAGGTTGGTGACCCGGTCGGCTTCCAGCGACAGCGTTTCGCCGTTGGCGACGACGATCTTGCCGGCGTTGGTGAAGGTGCCGCCCTGGATCAGAAGACTCCCGTTGGTCGCGACGGCGCCGATCAGGCCGTCATTGACCAGCGCATCGCCCAGGTTTCGATCGATGTCGATTTCCGCCATTGCCCCGCGCTGGATCACGCCGAGGTTCGCGCCGAGCGTCAGCGCCGTTCCGGTGCCGGTCGGATCGCTGACCGCGAGCACGTCGGCCTTCGTGTTGCTGCCGATGTTGAGCGTGGCATTGTCGAAGGTCTGGCTGCCCTGGAACGCGAGCCGACTGCCGGCGCCGAGAACATTCGCGGTCCCGGGACCGGTGCCCGAGGAGCCGGTGAGAGTCAGCCCGTCGAGCACCGTCAGGTCCGACGCCGCCGGCGTCAGGTTGAGCAGACCCTGATAGGTTATGTTTTGTAACGATCCAGCGCCGCCGTAGAACACCATGCCGCCGCCGGTGTCGTGGATCGTCCCACCGCTGACAATGCCGTGGTCGCGGAGTTGGCCGAGCAGGGTCGTCCCGCCGACATTCAGCGTCCCGGTATTAAGACCGAGAGTGCCAGGCGAGGAAAGCGCCACGATCTCGCCGCTGCGCGTGATCGCGTTGAGCGTCGGTAGATCAACCGCGCCGAACAAGTTTAGCGTTGCATTGGTCTCGTTGATAGATCCGGTGTAGCCCACGTCGGAAAGGTTCAGAATCCCGCCGCCGGTAACGGCGATGTAGTCGAGACTGCTGAGCGTGCCGATGGTCGCGACGGCGCCACCGCTCACCAGCACTTGGCCAGTGTTGGTCAAGTTCTCGACAGTGAGCGAGGTCCCAGGGTTGCTCGCCTCTATGATGCCGGCGTTGACGATGGTGCCGGTACTCGAGAGGGAACCGCCGGCGATATCGAGTGTGCCGCCGATGATGTTCAGGGTCCCAGTGTTGGCAAGGCTGCCGACAGACACGAACGTGTCGTTGTTGCTCACCAATATCGTGCCCTGGTTGGTGAGCGTGGACCTCGCGTACAATCCGAGGGCACCGCCTGCGACGCTCGCCGCGATAAGGCCCTCGTTGATGAGGTTGCCAACGATGGAATCGCCAAGGCCGGTCTGCTGCACGACCACCTGCGCGCCGAGCGTGAGAACGCTGCCGGGGCCGACCTGTAGCCCCGGATCTGCTCCGCTCGGCGCCAAGGAGGGATCGCCACGGCCGCCGAGCAGGATCGTGCCGGCGACGAGCGTCTGCGAAAGGCCCCCGAACAGCACACCGCCTTCAACATCGAGCACACCCGGGCCGGTTCCGGCGGCATTGAGAAGCGTAATGCTGTTCAGAATGGTCGCGCCCGGGAAGAGCGCCGAGCCACCGCCCGAGACCAGGGTGCCCTCATACGCGACACCTGAGAGCGTACCACCCTGGACAATCAGACTGCCTGCCGGGTCCAGGACGACGCCGCCGATGATCTCCCCGGAGGCGGCGCCGAAGGACGTGAATTCACCAAGGGTCAGCAGGGGGACCGCCTCACCCGGCCCGACCGAGAGCGTCCCGCCGGTGTTGTCGAGCGTACTCGCGAGAACGACCATCGCCCCGGAAGCGGCGAGCGTCTGCAACGTGGCAACGGTGACGGAGCCGAAGGCGATAATGGTGCCTCCGGTGCCGATGAGCGTGCCGGTGTTGGCAAGCGAGCCGTCAACGGTGAGGACTCCTCCCGGCGCGATCGAGACCATGCCGGCGTTGGCGAGGGAGTCGTTGATCGTGAGGTCGGCGCCTGCGAGGACCGAGATCTGGCCCTGGTTCAGCACTGTTCCGTAAATCGACTCGGCGATGCCGGCCGCGGCGACGGTGATGCTCGGCGCCAGGGTCAGAACCCCGAGTCCGGACTGCTCCAGGCTGATGCTGCCCAGGTCGGCGCCAAGACACCGGCCTGGCCGAGAACAATGGCACCACCGGAGACCGTCTGTGTGTTCGTGAAATCCAGCGACCCGCCGAGCAGATCGATGGTGCCGGGTCCGATCCCTCCGGCACCTTTGAGGGCCAGTCCGCCGTCAATCGACAACGGGGCGAAGAACGGCAGATCAAGCGTCAGCGCCGCCGCGATGGTCACGGCCGAGAGCGTTCCGGCACCGAAGCTCGTCGTGAACGTCCCGCCGGCGAGGTCGATCGTGCCTCCGGCGATCGTGCCAGCCCCGCTCAGAGAGAACGTGCCGGCGTCGAGCAGCAACGGGCCACCCAATGCGAGCGTGCTGATATTGAATTCGAGGTTCGCGTCGGGGTCGTTCAACGTCACCGAATGCGCCGCATTCGAGGCGTCCTGCGACAAGATGTCGTAAGTACCCGGCAGGGCAATGACGGCGTCATCCGCCGCTGTCGGGACGGCCCCGCCCGACCAGTTGGCACCGACATTCCAATCGCCACCGGCGACGTTGATCCAACTGATGGTGCTCATCGCCGGGGTACCCTTCGACCCGGATGGGTCGACGCTACATTACGGGGAGGGTAGCCGTCGTCAATGTTTCATTAATGAATTCGTCGCCCGCGATCCAAGCCGAATTTCGCGTCGGGCTGAAGGGCCGGGGCCTAATCCGGAACACCCGGGCGCGCCCGGAACATCCCCAGTCCGCGCGCCGTCATTACCGCGATGCCGTCCTGGTTCAGCACCTCGGTGAACGAGCGTACGATCCCCCGATCGGGCTTGCTGCGCGAGCGCCGCTGCTCCTCCACCGTCACCCGCACGCGCAGCCGATCGCCGGGACGCACCGGGATCAGCCAGCGCAGTTCGTCGATGCCGGGCGAGCCGAGGCTCGCCGCCGGGGGCACCCAATGATCGACCAGCATCCGCATCATCACCGAGGCGGTGTGCCAACCGCTCGCGATCAGGCCGCCGAAGACCGAGGAGCGGGCTCCCTCGGGATCGATATGGAACACCTGCGGGTCGAACTGGGTCGCGAAGGCGATCATGGCCTCCTCGGTCATCGTGTAATCGCCGAATTCCGCCGTCTCTCCCGGACGGAAATCCTCCAGCCAACGGTCCTTGCGCATTCCCGTCCTTTCGCCAACGACCTGCCAGATTGTTCCCGGATGCGGCGCGATGCTAGCCTCGCCCGATGTTCGGCCGGCTCCTTCTCGCGCTCGTCCTGGCTCTTTCCGTCGGCCTTGCGCCACCCGCGCTCGCGCACGCGGCCCTCGATCGCGCGGTCCCCGCCGTTGGAAGTACGGTTGCCGCCGCCCCCGCCTCGCTGCGCCTGCACTTCACGGAAGGGGTGGTGGCGCATTTCTGCACTGTGCAAGTGCTCGACGCGGCCGGTCACCCGGTCGCCGCGAGGCCGCCGCACCCCGGCGATGACGCGCGCACGCTCATCGTCGGCCTGCCGAAGCTTGCCTCCGGCGCCTACACGGTCGTCTGGCATGTGACAGCCGAGGATACGCACAAGACGGAGGGACGCTTCCGCTTCTCGATCGCACCGTGACCGCCTCGGCGCTGCTGGTGCTGCTGCGCGGGGCGCATGTGGCGGCGCTCCTGTCGGCCTTCGGGACCCTGGCATTCGCGCGGCTGATGCCCGCCCCTGGCATTGTGCTCGCGCGAAGGCTTGGCCGGCTTGCTTTGTACAGCGCGGTGCTCGCCCTCGTCCTCGGCATCTTGTGGCTGGCGGCTGAGGCGGGCGCGATCGCCGGCGTGAGCGGGCCGGCGCGGGCATTCGCCTCGGTTCCCGAGATGCTGGCGTATTTTCGGTTTGGGCGTCTCCTGCTGACCCGGCTCGTGCTCCTCGCGGCAGTGGTGGTTCTGTTGGGGACGGGGCGAGGCGGCCGCGCGTGCCTCGTGCTCACCGCCGCCGCGGTCGCGTTGCAGCCGCTGCTGGCCCATGCGGGGGCGATCCTCGGGGTGCGCGGCGATGTG
>DATCFW010000155.1:0-17214 GCA_036509295.1 Solirubrobacteraceae bacterium
GGCCGTGACCAACTCGGTGCCGTCGAACGTCGCCTCGCCCTCGAACGCCGCGTTCGGACCACGGGTGAGGCCCATCAGGGTCATCGCCGTCACCGACTTGCCCGAGCCCGACTCGCCGACGATCGCCACCACCTCGCCGCGGGCCACCGAGAACGACACGCCGTCGACGGCGCTCACGGTGCCGTCCTCGGTCGCGAACGAGACCTTGAGGTCGGAGACCTCGAGCAGGGGGCTGCCGGCGGAGCTCACCCGAGCCTGATCCGCGGGTCGAGGTAGGCGTGCAGGACGTCGACGATCGCCTGCAGAAGCACCACCGCCAGCGCGGTGAGGAGCACGATCGCCATCAGCGTGATCGTGTCCAGGCGGCCGATCGAATCACGCGCGAGCTGGCCGACGCCGTGCAGGTTGAACACCGTCTCGGTGAGGATCGCCCCGCCGCCGATCACCTGCGCGAGGTCCAGGCCCCACAGCGAGATGATCGGGATGAGGCTGTTGCGCAGGATATGGCGGATGAGCACCTGGCGCTCGGACAGACCCTTGGCACGCGCGGTGCGCACGTAGTCCTCGTTGATCGTGTCGAGAATCGTGGAGCGCAGGACGCGCGAGTAGAACCCGATGAACAGGATCGACAGGGTGATCCACGGCGCGATCATGTGGGTCAGCCACTGCACCGGGTTCGAGGTGAGGGGCACGTAGTTGGCGAGCGGGATGATGTTCGCCTTGTAGCCCGCGTAGTAGATGAGCACCGCCCCGAAGAAGAACGGCGGCATCGACACGCCGATCATCGACAGCACGGTCAGCACGCGATCGGTGTACCGGCCGGCCCGGATCGCGGCCAGGGTGCCGATCACGATCGAGGCGAACAGCCAGATGAACCCGGCGCCGAGCGCCAGCGACAGGGTCGCGCCCATCCCCGCCTTGATCTCGGCGAGGACGTTGAAGCCCGACTGATACGAGTACGCCTGACCGGTGAAGATGTTCTTCATCGTGTCGATGTACTGGATGTAGAACGGGTTGTCGAAGCCGTAGCGGACGCTGATCAGGTGGACCTCGGCGGGGGTGGCGAGGCGCCCGGCGATCAGCGCCGCCTGGTTGCTCCCGGGCAGGATGACGATGAACATCAGGAACGTGATCACCGAGATCACGAACAGCAGCGCGATCATCACCAGCAGCCGGCGGACGAGGAAGCGGGCCATCAGCGTCCGATGCGGACCTTGGCCCGCGGGTCCAGCGCGTCGCGCAGGCCGTCACCGAAGATGTTCACCGACATGACCGCGATCACGAGCATTATCCCGGGGACGAGCACGTTGTGGAACGCCGACGGGATGTCGTTGTCGATGCCGTCGGAGATCATCGATCCCCACGACGGGTTCGGCGGCTGCACGCCGGCGCCGAGGAACGTCAGCCCCGCCTCGAGCAGAATCGAGTTGGCCAGGATGAGCGGGATGAAGACGACGATCGTCGACGCGAGGTTGGGCAGGAGCTCTGACCACATGATCTGCCAGTGGGTGAGACCCTGCTGGCGCGCGGCATCGACGAAGTCGCGCTCGCGCAGGGTGAGCACCTGTGCCCGGATCGGTCTCACCACGTACGGGATGTAGAGGAACCCGATGATGATTGCCGGCACCATGATCGTTGTGCCCTTGAGCGGCCCGATCCCGCGGATCGCCAGGACGGTGCCCAGCGTGATGCCGAGCAGCACCGGTGGGAAGGCCCAGACGACGTCGTTGGCGCGGCTGATGATCCCGTCGGTGAGGCCGCGGAAGTAGCCGGCGACGAGACCAAGCAGGGTTCCGAAGATCATCGTGATGAGCGTCGCTACGGCGCCGATCTCCAGCGAGTTGCGCCCCCCGTAGAGCAGGCGGACGGCGACGTCGCGGCCGTTGCCGTCGGCGCCGAGCAGGTAATGAGAGGTCCACGTCGGGCCGATCGGGATGCCGATCAGGCTGACGACGTCCTTCGTCTTGCCCCCGACATTGACCGTCCCGGTGATGTTGTTGACGCTCGGCCCGATGTGGGCGATGTCGTTGGAGTAGACCGGGGCGAGCAGGCACAGCACGACGACGAGCAGGAAGACGGCGCCGAAGAACAGCGCCACCTTGTTGCGGCGCAGGCGCCGCCAGGCCAGTGACCAGGGCCCGATTCCGGGCGGGAGCTCCTCGCCCTCGGACTCAAACCCGGCGTTCAGGCCTTCTGAGAATTGGGTGCCTTCGGCGGATGCGGTCGCCATATCTTTTCCCGAGAACAGGAAGTGGGCCGGGAAGCCTAGCCTCCCGGCCCACCGCTGTCCCTACTTCAATGCGAACGAGGTGAAGTCCCACCCGTAGATGGGCTGGAACACCAGGCCGCTGTAGTTGATCCGCGTGGACGCGAACTCCGGGAACTTCTCGTACCCGAAGACCGCCGCGTAGGCCTTCTTGGCCACGTACGTGTCCAGCGCCTGCCACTGCGACGTCACAGAGCTGAGCTGCGTGGTCGGCGTGGCGCCGAGCTTGGCCACCTGGGCGTTGACGTACGGGTCGTTCGTCTGTCCGAAGTTCTCGTTGTTGGTCGGCAGGATGGCCTTGCCGTCCAGGAGCACTCCGTAGAAGTCGACCGGGTTGGGGAAGTCCTGGTTCCAGTCGGCGAAGCCGGTCTGGGGGTGGATGGACTTCGACTGGCCGATCGTGGTGAAGTACGTCGCGTCGGCCAGGACCTTCTGGGTTGCCTTGAACCCGATCGAGTTCAGGAACTGCGTGTAGTACGTCATCCACTGCTGCCGCGGGGAGCGGGTCTCTGACCACACGGTCACCGGCTGACCCGCCATCCCGGACTGCTTGACCAGCGCCTTGGCCTTGGCCAGGTTGCCGGTGCCCGGGGTCCCGTACGGGCAGCTGCCCGTCGGATGGCCCGGAACGTCGGGCGGCAGGAAGAAACAGCCCGGCGCCAGCGTGCCCGAGCCGAGACGCGACATCGCGTCCTGGTTGAGGCCGGTGACGACTGCTTCACGGGCGAGCTGACTGCTGAACGGCTTCTCGGTCACGTTCATGAACACGTAGTACGTCGACCCGCCGAGGTTGACGAGCTTGAAGCGACTCGCCGCCTGCGACTGGATCTGGCCGAGCAGGCTGCCCGGCACCGTGTCCGCCCAGTCCATGAAGTCGGCGCTGTTGTTCAGCACCGCGAGGACGTTGGCGTTGATGTTGGCCGAGATCTTCACATTCACGTCGACGTGACCGCTGGGGATCTGGGTGTTCCACGACGTCTGCCACTTCGGGTTGCGGACCGCGCTGAACGACTGGTTGGGCACGATGTTCGTGACCATGTAGGGGCCGACGCCCGGGGGCGGGGTGGTCGGCTCCACCTTCATCGTCGTCCCGGTCGGGATGATTCCCAGCGCCGGGAAGGCCAGCACGTTGTCGAACGGCCCGTACGGGGCCGTCAGGTGGATGACGATCTTGCCGGTGGAGTTGTCGGTGGTGATGCCGGAGATCGACTTGGCCTTGCCGTTGGAGTAGGCGGTCGCGCCGGCGATGATCGGGGTGATGAACGAGCCCGAGCCGCCCCACGGGATCTTGATCGCCCGCTCCACGGTGTAGGCGAAGTCGCTGGCCTGGACCGGCTTCCCGTTCGAGTAGGTCAGCCCCTTGCGCAGCGTGGCCGTGTACGTCTTGCCGCCATTGGAGATGACCGGCAGCGCGGTGGCCAGGCCCGGGATCAGCTGCCCGCCGGCCGTACCGCTGGCGTGGGCGTAGGACGTGAGGCCCGTGTACACGAGCCAGTTGACCTCGGATCCCTGGGTGGTGTAGTCCAGCCCCGGGTCGAGTGACTGCGGCGGGGTGCCCATCAGCAGGCTGACGGTGCCGCCGTTGGCGCTCGCCGACGAGGTGCCGGCTGCCGTGGACGAGGTGCTGGCCGCGGCGCCGCTAGTGCTCGACGAAGACGACGAGCTCGAGCCGCAGGCGGCAAGTGCCACCGCGGCCACCACCGCGAGCAGGATGCCTGCCCACGGCTTGACGTATCTCTTCACTGAATCCTCCTCCAGAGGTTCGTGTGTTCCCAGGCGCACAATGTAATCCGATCCCGGCGACGATGCGAGTGGGCGTGGCGACGACCACCGGAGTCCTAATCAACCGTCAACAACGCGGCGGCCGACGGATGGGCGTGGAATTCTCGCGGTCGATGCGCTTAGATACCGCCATTACTCATTGCGCTGTTTATCGGCGTGTCGAGCGAGGAGCGACAGAGATGGAACTGTCCGGGCTGAGCGCAGGACAACGCCTGATGGTGGTGGCGGGGATCATCGTGACCGCATTGGTCGGCGCCGCCGTCGCGCGGGCGACGCCGCCGACGGTGTTCAACCCCGTCATCGAGGCGCAGAACTTCTCCATCACCCAGCAGCGGCAGGCGATCTACGACACCCCCGCCTATCAGATCCAGCTGACGGCCGACGGCGCCGCCAGCACCGCGCAGGCGCTCGCCACCGAGGCGGCCGATCCGGGGCGGTTCTTCACCGACGACCTGTGCTGGAACCTGGCCAACGGCTGCGCCGGGGACATCCGTCTGTACAACTGGGCCGCCAACGGCTACGGCATCGTTCGTCCGGTCCTGTTCACGGCGCGCGACGGCGCGACGCTCTCGGGCCACGTGTGGGCGACTATCGGTCCCCACCCACCCCTGGCCAAGCGACCCGGGATCGTCATCACCGACGGCTCGGTCCAGGCCGACGAGCAGATGTACTGGTACGCCGCCCAGACGCTGGCCAAGGCCGGCTACGTGGTGCTCACCTTCGATCCCCAGGGCCAGGGCCAGTCCGACACGTTCGGCCAATCGCCCGATCAGAACGAGGGCGTGCCCGCCCAGACCGACGGGCGCCCGTTCTATGACGGGACCGAGGACGCCCTCGACTTCCTGCTGTCTACGCCGGCGCACCCGCATCAGCCGGTGGCGAGCTGCAGCACCGGGACCAGCCATGCCGCCAAGCAAAACGCGCGGGTCGCCGCCGGTCTCGACGCCGGTTATGACCCGTACTGGCAACTGCTCGATCCGTCGCAGATCGGGCTACTCGGCCACTCCTACGGCGCCGCCGGGGTCTCCTACATCGCCCAGTCCGACCCACGGGTCAAGGCGGTGGTGGCGCTCGACAACCTCGGCGGCCCGGGCCCGGATGCGGGCTCCGTACCGGGCAGCGGCCCGTCGCCCCAGGGGCCGATCGGCGAGTCGGGCTGCCCCGCCGATCCCGCCGACCGCACGACGGTCCCGATCACCAAGCCGGCGCTGGGAATCTCGGCCGACTACGGTCTCCCCCCGACGCCGAACGCCTCGCTGCCCGACCCCACATTCAAGGAGCAGGAGTCGGTCGCCTACTCCCAGGCCGGCGTCGACTCCGGGGAGATCGTGATCCGCGGCGGCTCGCACCTGGACTTCAGCTTCATCCCCAACCAGGCGTTCGGCGCATCGCTGCGCGGGCCCGATATCACCGACTGGTACGCCACCGCCTGGTTTGACAAGTACCTCGAGCACGCGCCGGGAGCGGACGCGATGCTGCTCAGCCAGCGGTGGCGCGACGATCCGGTGGAGGCCGGCGTCGACCCCAACCACGACGGCAACGGGTTCTCCTTCTACTTCAACTCGCGTCTGGACATCCACCTCGCCACCGGCAGCACGTGGGATTGCGAGGACCTGCGCGACGGCTGCGCCGGCATGGTCCCGGCCGATCAGGACGGCTATCCGGGCAACTACTCCTACGTGGCGATCGACACCTCGCCCGACGCGGTCACCGGGCCCGGCGTCGCGGTCGGGGGCGCCGGTGGGGGCTCATCGCTGACGGCGTGCACCGCGAAGCACGCGACGAGGATCACGCTGCCGCGGCGAGTCCACGGGCATCCGGTCACCCGCGCGAAGGTCTACGTCGACCGCAAGCTGGTGCAGACCGTCCGCGGGCGGGCGGTGCGCTCGGTGTCGATCCCCGGGCTGCCGGGCGGCGCCCGCCACACGGTCCGGGTCTACGCCTACCCGCGGCGCGGGCGCGCGCGACGGATCACGCGCCGCATCTACGGCTGTGCCCGCACCTCGGCGCGGCGACGATAACGCGCGATCCCGCCGAGTGGCAGCGGTTCTCGGCCACATGTGGCCGTAAACCGCTGCCGATCAGGGGCTGGGCGGGCCGGGGGCGCGTCACGCGACGGTGAGGACGGCCTTGCCGGCGAGCCGCCGGTCCAGCAGCGCCTCGATCGCGCCGGCCGCCTCGGTCCACGGGGCGGTGCGGTCGATCTGGGGGTGCAGCGCGCCGGCGGCAACGAGATCCGCCAGGCGCCGCAGGTCCGACGAGGCGGTGCGGGTGTGGGCGAGCTCGGCGAAGATGTAGAGGCCGATGAGTCGTGCTCCCGGCGCCCGGGAGAACAGCTCGCGCGTCGGGTAGCTGACGGGCTCGGCCACAGTCGACGCGAAGCTGATGACGGTCCCCCGCGGCGCGACTCGCTGCAGCGCGACGCCCAGCACGGGTCCGCCGACCGCGTCGAGGATGACCGCGAACTCCTCGCCGTCGACGCCGAGCTCGGGCCAGACCGCGTCGGCGCCAAGCTGCGCCAGGCCCTCGCCGCGCCGGGCGACGGCGGTCACGTGAGCGCCGCCCAGCTTGGCCAGCTGAATGGCGAACCGACCGACGCCGCCGCTGGCGCCGGTGATCAGCACTCGCTTGCCGGCGACGAAGCCGCCGTACTCGAGGGCGCGCAGGGCGGTCAGCCCGGCGACCGGGAGCGTCGACGCCTGCTCGCAGGAGACCCCGTCGGGAAGCACGGCCAGATGCTCGGTGCTCACGGCGACGCGCTGGGCCCAGGCGCCCGCGAGCACATACCCGACGACGCGGCTCCCGGCCGGCGGGCCGCTGCCGTCGGCGGCCGGCTCGGTCACGACGCCGGCCAGATCCCAGCCGGTGACGGTCCCGGGCTCGGACCGCTCCAGCCGCCGAACCTCCCCGCGATTGAGGCTGAACGCCTCGACGGAGACGAGCGCCTGGTCGGGCCGGCACGCGGGCTCCGGGACGTCGGCGAGCTGCGCGAACGGTGGCGTGGGCAGGGAGACGAGCGCGCGCATGACCTCGATCCGAGATACTAGGTAGCTGATGCGCTCGTCTTCGTGCCGCCCTGAGCGAGAGGTCGCCGCCGTCCCGCGCTGAGCGGGTGGCTCCGAAACACCACCGCAGTGCCCGACGACGCATTCGACGCGCTGTGCGCGCAACTGGACGGCGCCGCACCCGAGCCCCTGCGCCGGCTCAGCGCCGCGGAGCTGAGCCACCTGGCGAACGCCATTCGCACCGCCCGGCGCCGCCAGGCCAAGGCCCTGGCCCAGGCCGGCGAGAGCGCGCTCGGGCACATCCCCCGGGTGCTGCGCGGTCCCGTGCGAAAGATCGTCGGATGAGCCGTGCCGCGGATCTGCTGCACGGGCATGGCGAGGTGCTCAAGCTGGCGCGGCTGCTCGGCCACGAGCCGCACGAGCTGGCCTATCTGGAGCAGTTCCCGCCGCAGACGCTGCGTGAGCTGCGCGACGGCGTCACCGAGACGCTCTACGACACCGACGGCGGCTCCCTGCGCCGGTTGGCCGCGGCCAGCCGGGTGCTGCCCGCAAAGCTCACCGCCACGCTCAGCCAGCGCGCGTTCGGACCGCTGCTGTCCGCGCGGCTGGCCGGACTGCTCGACCCGCAGCGCGCCGTCGATGTCGCCGGCAAGCTGCCGGCGCCGTTTTTGGCCGACGTCGCCGTGGAGCTCGACCCCCGGCGAGCCAGCGAGCTCATCGCCGGCCTGTCGCCCCGGCTGATCGCCGACGTCACCGCGGAGCTCGTCGCGCACCGGGAGTACGTGACCATGGGCCGGTTCGTCGGACACCTTCAGGACGACGCGCTCGCCGCCGCGATCGGCGCGATGGACGACCGCGCCCTGCTCGAGGTGGCGTTCGTGCTCGAGGACAAGCGCGAGCTCCCCCGCCTGCTGGCGAAGCTGCCGCAGCCCCGCGTGGCCGGGATCATCGGCGCCGCCGCGCACGACGACCTGTGGGTGCAGGCGCTCGACCTGCTCAACCACCTAAGCAAGCCCCAGCGCCGCGCAATGGTCACGGCGACCCGAGCGCTCGACGCCCCGGCCCGCCAGGCGATCGTCCAGGCGATCCTCGAGCACGACCTGTGGGACGAGGCGGCGCTCATCGCCGAACATGACGACACGCTCGCGGCCACGCTGTCCGCCGGCCTGCGCTCACTCCCGGCCCGCCGGCGGCGCGAGGTCACCGCGACCGCTCGAGCGAGCGGCCTTCGGGGCCTGTAACGCGCGCTTTTATGCGCTGCGCGGCGGCGAGCGGCTCAGCCCGGCCCGCCGCCCAGCGTCACCGCTGAGCGGACGGCCACCTCGTGCCCGGGGGCCGGCACGACGGGCTGCTTCGCGGCCACCGCGGGCCACGGCGCCCCCGGCCGGCCGAGCAGGTACCCCTGGATCAGGGTGACCCCGAGATCGAGCAGCGTGTCGAGCTCGGCCTCGGTCTCGACACCCTCGGCCACCAGTTGCCCCCCGGTCTGGCGCACGTAGCCGAGCATCGCCGCGACGAGCGCTCCCCGGTCGGGATCGGTGTCGATCCCGCTGATCAGCGAGCGATCGAGCTTGAGGTAGTGGGGACGCACGGTGGTGATCTGACGCAGGCCCGAATAACCGGCGCCCATGTCGTCGACGGCGAACTTGATGCCCTCGCCGATCAGCCGGGAGATCTCGGCGAGGAAGCCGGGGGTGTCCTCCATCAGGCTGTTCTCGGTGACCTCCAGGATCAACCTGTCCGGGTGCGGCGCGTTGCGCAGGATCTCGGTGGTGCGCGGATCGATCAGCAGCGGGCCCGACAGATTGACGCTCAACCGGGCGCCGGCGGGAAGCTCGTCGAGCATCGCCAGGCCGGCCCGCAGGCAGGCCAGCTCGAGCCGGTCGCGGACGGCGAACTCATCGGCGAGCGCGAACCAGTGCAGCGGGTTAGAGCTGCCGCCCAGGCGGAACCGGGCCAGCGCCTCGTAGCCGTGGATGACGCGCTCGGGCACGGAGACGATCGGCTGGACATGCATCTCCAGCCCCTCGCCGCCGATCAACCGCTCGAGCGCATCGAGCGCGCCGCCCGGACCACGGCCGGCGATGGGATCGCCGGCGTAGATCGAGACCTGCCTGCGGCCGGTGCGCTTGGCCACGCGCAGGGCGACATCCACGGCGCGCAGCAGCGAGTCGGCGTCGCCGCCGTCGCGCGGGAAGAGGGCGACGCCGACCGATGCCCGGAGCGAGTGCCCATCCTCGCGCTCGTCGCTGACCGCGGCCAACAGCGCCGTGGCCAGCGGCTCGGCGTCTGCGCCATGGACGATCGCGGCGAACTCGTCGCCGCCGAGGCGACCGAGGACGGTGTCCTCGCCGAGCACCTCGCGGAGCTGCTCGGTCACCGATCGCAGGACAGCATCGCCCGCGGCGTGACCGGCGGTCTTGTTGATCGCGCCGAAGTTGTCGAGATCGAGGAGCAGCACGGCCCCGTCGTCGGCGCCGGCGGCGGCGCGGTCCAGCGAGCCGCGGAAGGCCGCCCGCGACAGCGCGCCGGTGAGCCCGTCGTGGTCGGCGTCGTAGCGGGCGCGATCGAGCATCGCGCGCAGCTCCTGGGTGACGCGCCCGCACACGAGCAGCAGCGCGATGGCGGCGAGCACCACGCACCCATAGGTGAGCGTCACCCACTGCTCACGAACGATCGGCAGCGCCAGCGAGACGAGCAGCAGCGCGCGCCCGACCCAGAACGCCCGCCCGCCGCGGGCGAGGACGCCACACGACACCGCAACGAGCCACAGCAGCCACACCGCGGTGACCTGCTCGGCGCCGAGACCGACGATCAGCACCGCGGAGATCGGCGCCACCGACTCCTCCACCTTGATCCACTCGGTGCGCGGCACCAGGAGCTGGACGATCGCGGTGATGAAGATGATCCCGAAGCCGGCCACCACCAACGCCGAGCGGTGCCCATCCATCCCCGGTGCTTGGTCGACCACGATGAGGATCCCGGACGCGGCCAGGCTGGCGCGCGCGGCCGCCGCGGTGCGCCGGGCCCGACGGAGCCCGCTGGGCATCTCCACCTTCGGGTGCATGGACCTGTTCTTCGGCAGCGCACCGAGTTTCGTTGAGTTACGAGCCCTCGATCGGGACAGTCGTTGAGGCCGGATGGACGATCTCGAGCTCCAGCGGCGGGTGGCTATGTTCAATCGCAGATGACTGAGTCTTCTGCGCCGCCGTCGGAGGGCACCGATCACGCGCAGCTCGGGGGCGGGATCAGCCGCGGCCTCGTGCTGCTGCTGGCCGTCTCCTGCGGCGCGGCGGCGGCCAACCTCTACTACGCCCAACCGCTGCTGCACACCCTGTCCGGGGCGCTGCACGTGCCGGGCGCCACCGCCGGATTACTGATCACGATCAGCCAGCTCGGGTTCGTGGTCGGGCTCGCCTTCCTGGTGCCGCTCGGGGACCTGCGCGAGCGCCGCGGCCTGATCACCACGACGCTGCTGGTCACCGCGGCCGGCATGGCGGTGGCGGCGGTCGCGCCGACGTTCGCCGTGTTCGGAGCGGCGCTCGCCGTCGTCGGCGTCAGCTCGGTGGTGGCCCAGGTGATCGTCCCGATGAGCTCGTCGCTGTCGGCCGATCACGAGCGCGGGCAGGTCGTCGGCACCGTCATGAGCGGCCTGTTGATCGGGATCCTGCTGGCGCGGACCGTCAGCGGTCTGATCGCGGCGGCGTTCGGCTGGCGCGTCGTGTTCTGGTTCGCGGCGGTGGCGATGGTGGCCCTGGCGGTGACGCTCCGGCGGGCGTTGCCGAAGATCCCGCCGACCACCGAGCTGAGCTACCGCGGCCTGCTGCGCTCGGTCCTGTCGCTCGTGGCGCAGGAGCCGGTGCTGCGCCAGCGCATGCTGATCGGCGCGCTCGACTTCGGGTGCTTCAGCACGTTGTGGACGTCGCTGGCCTTCCTGCTGTCAGCGGCTCCGTACCACTACGGCAATGCGGTGATCGGACTGTTCGGGCTGGTCGGGGTCCTCGGCGCCGGCGCGGCGTCGATGGCGGGGCGCCTCGCCGACCGCGGCCGCGGCGGGTCCACCACGACGATCACGCTGGTCCTGATGCTCGCCAGCTGGGCGATCCTGGCGCTCGGCACGAGCTCGGTGATCGCCCTGATCGCCGGCATCGCCGTCCTGGATCTCGGCGTCCAAGGGCTGCACATCTCCAACCAGAGCGCCATCTACGCACTGCGCCCCGAGGCGCGCAGCCGCCTGACCACGGCCTACATGGTCGCCTACTTCCTCGGCGGGGCCGTGGCCTCTGCGCTGTCCTCCGCGCTGTACGCCGCCGACGGCTGGACCGGGGTCTGCATCCTCGGCGCGTCGTCCGCGCTGCTGGCCCTCGTCGTCTGGGCGGTCACCGAGTCCGGCGCCCGGCGCGGCGCCGGACACCCGGCCACCCGGCCCGCCGGCGCGACGGACTGACCCCGCGCCCGCAGGTCGGGTCGGGTCGGGTCGGGTCGGGTTAAGTCGGGCCGTATGATCGCTGGCACGGCGGTGATCCGGCAGGCTGACACCGAGGCTGGAACGGCGTGAGCGCCAACCGCGCCGCAGCGCCGGCCGCTGACGCCCGCCGGGGCGTCCTGGTGGTGTTCACCGGGCTGATGCTCGTGCTGCTGATGGCGGCGCTGGATCAGACGATCGTCTCCACCGCGCTGCCGACGATCGTCGGCGATCTCGGCGGCCTCAGCCACATCTCCTGGGTGGTGACGGCGTACCTGCTGGCGCAGACCGTGGTCACCCCGGTGTACGGAAAGCTCGGCGACCTGTATGGCCGCAAGATCGTTCTCCAGGTCGCGTTGGTCGTCTTCCTGATCGGGTCGGCGCTGTGCGGCCTGGCCCAGAGCCTCACGATGCTCATCGTGTTCCGGGCGGTGCAGGGGCTCGGCGGCGGCGGCCTGATGGTGGGCGCGATGGCGGCGATCGGGGACGTCGTGGCGCCGCGCGACCGAGGCCGCTACCAGGGGATCTTCGGCGCGGTGTTCGGCCTGGCCAGCGTGATTGGCCCGCTGTTGGGCGGACTGCTCACCACCAGCGTGTCATGGCGCGCGATCTTCTACGTGAACCTGCCCGTCGGGGTGCTCGCCTTCGCCGTGCTGGCGGCGACCCTGCCGTCCCGCCGCGACGATGCCCACCACCGGATCGACTTCCTCGGCGCCGGCGTGCTGGCCGCGGCGCTCAGCTCGCTCGTGCTGCTGTGCACGCTCGGCGGAACCGATTACGCCTGGGGATCGCCGCAGATCATCGGGCTCGGCGTCCTGTCGGTGATCCTGATCGGGGCGTTTGTGCTGGTCGAGCAGCGGGCCGCCGAGCCGGTGCTGCCGCCGCGCCTGTTCGCGGACCGCATCTTCTCGGTGACGAGCGCCATCGGGCTGGTGGTCGGCTTTGCCCTATTCGGCTCGGTCACCTACCTGCCGCTGTTCCTCCAGGTCGTCCTCGGGGCCACCCCCACCGGCTCGGGGCTGCAGATCCTGCCGCTGATGGGCGGGCTGCTGATCACGTCAATCTCGTCCGGCCAGATCATCAGCCGCACCGGCCGCTACAAGCCGTTCCCGATCGCCGGCACGGCGATCATGGTGACGGGCCTCGGGCTCCTGTCCACCATGGGCCCGCATACCTCCCGGTTGACCGCGTCGGGGTTCATGTTCGTGCTCGGCCTCGGCCTGGGGATGGTCATGCAGGTCTTGGTGCTCGCCGTCCAGAACGCCGTCGACTACAAGGACCTCGGCGTCGCCACCTCGGGCGCGACCCTGTTCCGCTCGATCGGCGGCTCGGTCGGAACCGCCGTGCTCGGCTCGATCTTCTCCAATCGTCTCAGCGCGGAGCTGTCCTCGGTGCTCCCCCACTCGGCGGGGTCGCTGGGCACCGGTGCCAGCCTCAACCCCGCCGCGCTCAAGCGGCTCCCGGTGCCGATCCATGACGCGTACCTCACCGCGTTCACCAACGCGCTCAGCACCGTGTTCGTCGTCGCCGCCGGCGTCGCGGCGGTGGCGTTCGCACTCAGCTGGGCGCTGCAGCAGCGGCCGCTCCGCGAGACGGTCGCCGCGGGGACCGGAATCGGAGAGTCGTTCGCCGCGCCCCGGCCGACCGACTCGCTGGCCGAGGCCTCGCGCGAGCTCACCGCGCTGCTCGGGCGCGACGGACGGCGCGCGCTGGTGGCCGGGGTGGCCGAGCGGGCCGGCGTAGATCTCTCCCCGGCGGCGGCGTGGCTGATCGTCCGCCTGCAGGAATCCGATCCCGCCCACCCCGCCGACATCGCCGCGCTGTGCGCCAGCTTCGACGTGCCGGTGGACGTCGGCCAGCGCGCCTACCGGGAGCTCGATGATCGTGGGCTGCTGCGCCGTGATCCCGCCGCCGGTGAGCGGCGCGGACGGGTGGTCGGACTCACCGCGGAGGGCGACGAGATCGCCGAGCGCCTCGTGGAGGAGCGGCGCGCCAGCCTCGCGCGGCGCTGCGCCGAGTGGTCCCCCGAGCAGCACGACGACCTCGGCGCGCTGCTGGTGTCGCTGGCCCGCGAGCTGGCCGGCGAGCCCGACGTTCCCGTCGGGGCGGGGGCGGCGGCGCTCGCTGCGGGTCCCTAAGGGTCGCGCGGCCGCCGGTGCTCACAAACGGCAACAACTGCGGCTATCGAAGGGGGTCGGGGTGCCGGGGTCTCCGATATCGGGGCGGATGTGCGTGAGGCGCCCCGCAAACGTCCCTCGGCGTCGCTTGCCGGGGTTGCGAGGGACGTTTGCCTTTGCCACGACGGCAAACATCCCTCGGCGCCGGCCGCCCCGATTGGGAGGGACGTTCGCCTTTGTCACGACGGCAAACGTCCCGCGAACGCTGGCCGCGGGGCTGAGAGGGACGTTGCCGGCGCCCCACACCCGACGGGCCGCCCCACGGCAGCCCAACCACCGCCCGACCCCCTTCGAAAGCCGCAGTTTTTGCCGTTTTTGCCGTTCGCACGGCCGGCGACGCCCCTCAGCGGCGCAGCGAACGCGCGTCCCCACCGGCCGAGCGCAGATCGGCCTCGATCGCCACCGCCGCCTGCTGGGCCCGCGGCAGGATGTCGCGCCGCAACGTGGTCATCGTCCCGCGGCTGGCGTGGACCGAGACGTTGAGCGCCGCCACCACCGTGCCGGAGGCGTCGTGGATCGGAACCGCCAGGGACCGCAGGCCCTCCTCGAGCTCCTGGTCCACGGCCGCCCACCGCTGCCGGCGGACGCGCTCCAGCGACGCCCGCAACGCGTCGAGATCGGTGATCGTGTGCGTCGACAGCGGACGGAGGTCGATCCGCGCCAGCCGGGACTCGAGCTCGTCGTCGGGCAGCGCGGCGAGGAGCACACGGCCCATCGAGGTGGCATACGCCGGCAGCCGGGTCCCCACCGACAGGGTGATGCTCATGATCCGACGGGTGGGGACGCGGGCGACGTACACCACTTCGGTGTCATCGAGCACGGAGATCGACGAGGACTCGTTCACCTGGGCGACGAGCGCCTCCATGTGGGGCTGGGCGACCTCGGGCAGGCTGAGGCTCGACAGGTAGGCGTAGCCGAGCTCGAGCACCCGCGGCGTGAGGGAGAAGCGCCCGTCGGAGAACGTGACGTAGCCGAGCTTGGCCAACGTGAGCAGGAACCGGCGGGCGGCGGCGCGGGTCAGGCCGGAGATGCGGGCAACATCGCTCAGCCCCAGCTCGCGATGCTCGGCGTCGAACGCGCGGATGACCAGCAGTCCGCGTTCCAGCGACTGCACGAAATCGGCGCTTCGGGGGCGAGCCTCGGTCACGTTCCTCTCCGGTTGGCCCTGCGCAAACTACCTGAGCGAGCCGCCAGCGTTTATCCTGCGTTCGTGGACAAAATTGTCGACAATCTGGTGCTCACGGCCGGCCCCCTCGACGGCCGGCGTCCCGAGGATCACCTCCGGGCGGCGATCGTGGCCGGCCGGCTGCTCCCCAACGAGCGGTTGGTGGAGGCCGACCTGACTCGGCGGCTCGGCGTGGGGCGGGCGGCCATCCGCACCGCGCTGGCCCGGCTCGAGCACGAAGGCCTGGTGGCGCTCGAGCCCCATCGCGGTGCTCGCGTGCGGTTGGTGGCGCTGCCGGAGGCGGTCGAGATCCTCGAGGCCCGCGCGGTCCTCGAGGGGCTGGCGGTCCGCCGCGCCGCGGTCAACGTGACCGACTCCGACGTCACCGAGCTGCGCGCGATCCTGACCGAGATGGGGCGGCTGCTGGAGGCCGGCGACCTGCTCAAGGCGTCGGACGGCAACGCGATCCTGCACCGGCGGCTGCTCGACGCCGGCGGACATGCGACGGCGAACCGCCTCATCTCCGGCCTGCGCTCACAGCTCGTCCGCTTCGAGTACCGCACGATCCTCGTCCCCGGTCGCAGCGAGCGCTCGCTGGCCGAGCACACCGCGATCGTCGACGCCGTCGCCGGCGGCGATCCCGATCAGGCCGAGGCGGCAATGCGCACCCACCTGTCGCACGTCGCCGCCGCCCTGCTGCGCAGCCAGGAGCGCGGCGCGTGAGCCCCGACCCGGCGCCATCTGACCGCGCCCGCGAGCTGCTGCGCGGGGCCTATGACACCCACATCCACGTCGCCCCCGACGTCGTCGCGCGGATCGTCGACGACCTCACGCTGGCGCGCCGGTTCGCGCAGCTCGGCATGGACGGGTTCGTGCTCAAGTCCCATTACACGTCGACCGCCGAGCGGGCGAGCGTCGTCCGGGCGGCGGTCCCGGAGGTTCAGGCGCTGGGGGCGATCGTGCTCAACCGCGCCGTCGGCGGACTCAACGCGCTGGCGGTCGAGGTGGCGGCGCGCGAGGGCGCGCGGACGGTGTGGCTGCCGACGGTCGACTCGGTCAACGAGTCCCACGAGCGCGAAGCTCGGGCCGGCGCCAAGGTGCCCGTCTGGGTCAAGCTCCAGCTCGAGCTGCGCGCGCAGGGGATCGAGATCCCGCCGGTGCGGGTGGTGGACGACGCGGGGGCGCCGCTGCCCGAGACGATCGCCGTGCTCGAGCGGATCGCCCACCACGACCTCGTGCTCGCCACCGGCCATCTCGCTCGCGACGAGATCTTCGCGATCGTCGACGCCGCCGTCGCGGCGGGCGTCACCCAGATCGTCATCACGCACCCCGAGTTCCCCGCCCAGAGCCTGAACGTGGACGACCAGCTCGCGCTCGCGCAGCGCGGCGCGTTGCTCGAACGATGCATGACGACCCCGCACACCGGCAAGATCGCGTGGGACGAATGGATTAACCACATCCGTGCCGCCGGGCCCGAGCACTCGATCCTGTCCACCGACCTCGGGCAGGTGTTCAACCCGCCGGTCGAGCACGGCATGGGGATCATGGTCGATCGCCTGCTGGCGGCCGGATTCAACGACGAGGAGGTCCATGTCATGGCCGTGACCAACACCCGCCGCGTCGCCGGGGCCGACCCGTGGTGAACGCCGGCGCCCGCCGGATGCTCGTCATCGGCGCCCACTCGGCGGACTTCGTGTGGCGCGCGGGCGGCGCGATCGCCGTCACCACCGGCAACGGCGGCACCGCTCGGGTGATCGCGCTCTCCTACGGCGAGAAGGGCGAGTCCGGCGAGCTGTGGAAGCAGCCCGATCAGACGATCGAAAACGTCAAGCGCGTGCGCCACGGCGAGGCCGAGCGCGCCGCCGGCCAGCTCGGCGCCGACTTCCGCTGCCTGGACCTCGGCGACTATCCGCTGGAGATCGACGCCGCCGCGCTCATCCGGATCGCCGACGAGATCCGGGAGTTCGCCCCCGACGTCCTCATCACCCACACCGACACCGACCCGTTCAACCCAGATCATCCGGTCGCCGGCGCCGCGGTCGGCCGCGCCCGCAGTCTCGCTGCCGGCGCCGGTGTACAGAGCGCCTTCGCCACCGTCTCACCCCCGGAGTTCCTCCGGTTCGAGCCCCATCAACCCGAGCTGTGCAACTTCACCCCGACGACGTTCGTCGACATCACCGCGGTGATGTCGACCAAGCTGGCCGCCATGCAGGAGATGCAGGCCCAGGCCTATCTCCGGACGTACTACACCGAGCGCGCTGACCACCGCGGTAACCACGCCCGGCGGTCCTCCGGCAACCAGGACATCCGCCAGGCGGAGGCGTTTCAGCGGGTCACCCCGCAGGTGGTCCCGG
>DATCFW010000156.1:0-2421 GCA_036509295.1 Solirubrobacteraceae bacterium
TTACTCACGGTCTCAAGCGTCCAGCGCGCGCCGTCCTCGGAGCGCCCGGCAGCCTCCCAGTCGCTACTCCCGTCGGCGGCTGCGACGTAGCCGTCGAGCGAGACGGACATCTTCAGAACGAGCGAGGCCATGCGCTGCTTCTTTTCAGGGATGGATGACATCCCGCTATGGACTCCGCCGACTTCGGAAACTCATCGGTGGCGAGTGTCTGATTCAGATCCGTGCTGACGCGTGCTTTCCACGCCACCGCGGACGCTCGGAATCACCGGGAAAGGGTCTGCGAATCGACCTGCACGTGCCCCGCGATCGCCGAGCCCTGTCCCAGGGCTGATCGCCGGGACTCAGCAGCCACTCGGGCGGCGACCGCCTGTCGCTACCCGCGGCGCTTCCGAGTCCCGGGGCCGGATCGCCAAATCCAGGAGCCAGGCTCCCGAAGTGATCGCCAAGGCAGCGGCACCGGGCGCGCGACTGCCGGGAGAGGCGGGCAGAGACCTGCGTTTGAGATCGCACGGGTCTTCTGCTTGTGCTGCGGGTCAGCGTGCGCGGTATTCGCGTGCTCGTAGTGACTCAGATGGGTGGGCGGTGCTGGGCGGGTCGGCTCGAGCGTTCACGCGCCTATACGGTTCGCAGCGCTTCGGTGGGGGAAAGACGCGCCGCGCGCGTGGCGGGGTACAGCCCGGCGATCGCGCCGATGGCGAGGGCGGCGCCGACGCCGCCGTAGAGGACCACGGCGGGGATCTGTACCGCCTCGTGTTGGCTGATCGCGTAGACGATCGTGACGGCGGTGCCGATGACGGTGCCGGCGATCCCGCCGATCACCGACAGGAGCAGGGCCTCGGCCAGGAACTGCTCGGCAACGTGGCGGCGGCTGGCGCCGAGCGCGCGGCGCAGCCCGATTTCGCCACGGCGCTCGAGGACAGAGATGACCATAACGTTGGCGATGCCGACGCCGCCCACGAGCAGGGCGACGGCGCCGAGACCGAGGAGCAGCCCGTTGTAGGCGCCTTTGGCCACCAGAGCGGCTTTGAGGATGTCTGAGGGGAGACTGACGGCCACGAGCGAGGGGTTGGACGGGTTCACGGTGGCGGGCAGCACGGCGGCGACGGCGTTGACCTGGGTGGGCACGCTGCGCACGTACAGCTCGGTTGGGTGGCTGTCAAAGCCGAAGTACTGCGCGGCGATCGGGAATCCGATGAAGGCCATGCTGTCCATCTGGGAGACGAGCTCCACCGGGTTCACGATGCCCACGACGGTGAACCAGTGCCCGCCGATCCAGATCTGGGTGGGGTGGCTCAGGTTGGTGATGCCGAGCAGGCTGGCGGTCTCGGCGCCGAGCACCACTGCGGGAAAGCGCGCGGTGGCGGCGTTGAGGAACGTGCCGTGGGCGACGGTCGCGCCGAGCGTGGCGGGCAGAGCCGCGTCGGTCGCGGTCAGCGAGATGCCGTCGGTCTTGATCGCCGGGACAAAGGAGTTGCGGTACACGTAGACGTTCGAAACGGCGCCGATCTCGGACACGTTGGTGACCGGCGCGACGCGCGAGACCATGCCTTCGGAGGCTGTAGGGAGTTCGCTCTGCTGCCCAAGGCTGCTGGCCGGCCCGACGGTGATCAGGTTGCCCAGGCGTCCCAGTTCGTTGAGCAGCCCCGACTTCGAAGATTGGGAGATCCCGAGAACGCCGACGATCGCGGCGATGCCGATGCCGAGCGCCGACAATGACGCTCGCGTCCGTCGGCTGCGGAGCCCCAGGCTCCCGAGGCGGATCAGATCGCGCCGCGACAACTGGGAGCCGCCGGCATCGGGGTCACGGGCTGGTCGGCGAATCACCGATGACCTTCCCGTCTCGGATCTCGACTCGACGCTGCATCGCCGCGGCCACCTCGAGGTCGTGAGTGATGACGAGGATCGTGGTGCCGTCTTGGTGCAGCTCGCGCAGTAGCTCCAGGATGGATGCGCCGGTCGCCGAGTCGAGGTTCCCGGTCGGCTCGTCGGCCATCACCAGCGCCGGCCGGCCGGCCGGCCAGGGCGCGGGCGATCGCGGCGCGCTGCTGCTCGCCGCCCGAGAGTTGGCTTGGGCGGTGCCCGGCGCGGTGGCTGAGCCCGACCTCCTAAGCGCGGCAAGCGAGCCCCCGCGTGATTGGACGTGACTCCGTCAGAGCTGGCGCTTACCGCCTCGGCGGGTGCCTGCGCTCGCCGAATGCGGGGCCCCGAGGGCGGGCTCTACATCAGTCCTTTTGCCTAGGTGAGACCCAGGCACTGGGGTAGCGGATTTGGCGGATCTCAAGCGCAGCAACGATTGCGGTTTGGGTCCTGCTCTTGAGTTGAGGCGGTGCTTCTGCAATTGCAGTTGGAGCAGCCAGCGATGGATGGCGATGCGGTAGCTGCTGCTGGTCGCCCGGCACTGGTGGTGGCGGCTGGACTCGC
>DATCFW010000157.1:0-3764 GCA_036509295.1 Solirubrobacteraceae bacterium
TGGCCGAATCGCTCGACGCGTTCATCGCCCGCCACGACGTGGCGGTGACCGGCGAAGCGGTCGAGGTGTTCGCGCGCCTGCTCGAGGAGCACCGCAGCGCCGCCGACGCCGTGCGGCGCTCGCGCGCGACCGCGGCCGAGCCGATCGAGGAGGTCGCCGCCGTGCTCGGCGGCGAGCCGACGCCGTTCCAATGGGCGGCGGTCCGCTACGCGCTGGACGCCCGGGGCACGTTCCTCGCCGATGAGCAGGGCCTGGGCAAGACGGTGGAGGCGCTCACCGCGATCGAGGCTGACGGCGCCTTCCCCGCGGTCGTCGTGTGCCCGGCGTCGATGAAGCTCGGCTGGGAGCGCGAGACCCGGCGCTGGCTGCCGCACCGCTCGGTGGCGGTGGTGCAGGGCCGCGGCGTCGCGTCAGCGCCCGCCGACATCACGATCATCAACTACGAGGTCGTCGCCGCCCACATGCCGGCGCTCGGCCGCCGGCGGCCGCGGGCGATCGTGATCGACGAGTCGCATTACTGCAAGAACCCCCAGGCCAAGCGGACCCAGGCCGTCCGCCGCCTGGCGGCGACCGTCGTGCCCGACGGCCTCCGGCTGGCGCTCAGCGGCACGCCGGTGCTCAACCACGCCGAGGAGCTCGTCGCCCAGCTGCGGATCATCGGCCGGATGGAGGAGTTCGGCTCGGGCGCCAGCTTCTCCCGCCGGTTCCGCGGCCGGGTGAGCGAGGAGCGATTGCACTGGCACATGCGCCGCGCCTGCTTCGTGCGGCGGCTCAAGGCCGACGTGCTCCCCCAACTGCCGGCCAAGCGGCAGGTGGTCATTCCGGTGGCGCTCACCAACGAGCCCGAGTACCGCCTGGCCGAGCGCGACGTGATCGCCTGGCTGAAATCCCAGCCACTGGACCTGTCAGAGCTCAACGCCAAGATCGCCGCCACGCTGCGCGCCCAGCGCCTCGCCCAGCTCGGAACGCTGCAGCGGCTCGCCGCTCGCGGCAAGCTGGCGGCGTCACTGGCCTGGATCGACGATTTCCTCGCCTCGGGGGAGCCGCTGGTGGTGTTCGCGCGTCATCTCGAGGTTCAGCGTGCGGCGCTGGCGCGGTTCCCGCAGGCGCTGCACCTGCTCGGCGAGGACACCCTCGACCGGCGTGAGGCGGCGATCGCGGCCTTCCAGGAGGAGCGCGGTCCGCAGCTGATCGTGTGCGCCACTCGGGTGGCGGCACAGGGCATCACCCTCACCCGCGCTTCGAACGTCGCCTTCCTGGAACTCGAGTGGACGCCGGCGATGCACGACCAGGCTGAGGATCGCTGCCACCGGATCGGCCAGCGCGACGCCGTCACCGCCTGGTATCTGCTCGCCGCCGACACGATCGACGAGACGATGGCGCGCCTCATCCAGAGTAAGCGGGCCACCGTCGCGGCGGTCACCGACGGCCGCGCGGTCGAGGCCGACGGGCTCGTCCAAGCGGTCGTCCGCGAGCTCCGCGACGGCCGTCCGTTCAAGCATCTGCGCGCGGTAGGGTGACCGCGTGCCCAGTCGGCCGTCAGCGCCCGTCCGCATCCCCAACGTGCACCCCGCATGCCGCGATGTGCCCGGCATCAATGGCGACGGGTTCGAAGAGCTGTGCCATCTCGTCAGTGAGGCCGAGCCCGACACCGCGCTGTGCGGCAAGGACGTGACCGGCTACCCGTGGAACCCGCCGTGGCCGCGCTGCCAGGCGTGCCTGGCGGTCGTCCGCGGCGAGCTGAACTGACGGGGCGGGGGGCCCCGGTCGGGACGCCGGGGCCTGAGCGTGCGTCGGACGCGGGCCTCAAGTCCCGGCGGCGCGCCGGTAGCGCGCCACCGCCAGCGGCGCGAATACGGCGAGGATGACGAGCGCCCAGACGACGGATCCCCACACGTAGTTGCCGGCCGGAGTCCCGATCCACAGCGATCGCATCGCGTCGACGACGACCGTGAACGGGTTGACGTTCGCGAACGCCCTGAGCACGGCCGGCATGCTGCTCACCGGCACGAACGCCGACGAGATGAACGTGAGCGGGAAGACGGCGAGGAAGCCGACGGAGTTGGCCGACTCGGGCGTCGAGGCGAGCAGCCCGACGAGCGCGAACACCCACGAGAACGCGTACCCGAACAGCAGCAGCAGACCGAAGCCGGCGATCACGTGGAGCACCGGGGCGTTGAAGGAGAAGCCGATGATCACGCCGGTGATGACGAGCACGCAGATCGAGATGAAGTTGGTCACCACGTCGGCCAGCGTCCGTCCCGCCAGCACCGCCGGACGGGCCATCGGCAGCGAGCGGAAGCGATCGATGAGCCCCTTGTGGACGTCCTCGTTGAGCCCCAGCGCGGTGACGAACCCCCCGAAGGCGATGTTCTGGACGATGATGCCGGGGATGAGGAAGTCGACGTACGGCACCCCGCCGGTGTTGATCGCGCCGCCGAACACAAAGCGGAACAGCAGGACGAACATGATCGGCTGCACCGTGAACGCGATCAGCAACTCGGGCTTGCGGGGCAGCCGGACGAGGTTGCGCTCGGCGATGATCATCGTGTCGGTGACGAGGCGCCTCATGCGGTCTCCGGCGCCGCCGGCTCGGCGGCTCCCTCGGCGGCGTGGCCGGTGAGCGACAGGAACACGTCGTCCAGGGTCGGACGGCGCAGGTTGATGTCATCCACCCCGATCCCCTGCTCGGTGAGCCGGTTGACCGCCTCGGCGATGGCGCCGCTGCGGGCGCGCACCGGGGCGCTGACGATCGACCCCTCGCCGGTCGGCGTCTCGGCCGCCAACGCGGTCAACGCGGTCACCGCCGCGTCCAGATCGGCGGGATCCTCGAGGGCGATCTCCAGCCGCTCGCCGCCGACGCGATCCTTGAGCTCGTCCGCGGTCCCCGACGCGATGACGCGACCGTGGTCGATCACCGCGATCGCGTCCGCCAGCCGGTCGGCCTCGTCGAGGTACTGCGTCGTGAGCAGCACGGTGGTGCCCTCCGCCACGAGATCCTCGATCGTCTCCCACAGGCTGATCCGGCTGCGGGGATCGAGCCCGGTGGTCGGCTCGTCGAGAAACAGGACGGCCGGCTTGGCCACCAGCGCCGCCGCCAGATCGAGCCGCCGGCGCATGCCGCCCGAGTAGGTGCTGGTGATCCGGCCGCCCGCCTCGACGAGATCGAAGCGCTCGAGCAGCTCGGCGCCGCGCCGCTTGGCCGCCGCCCGCGGCGAGCCGTACAGTCGGCCGACCATGGTCAGGTTCTCCAGGCCGGTGAGGTTCTCGTCGACGGCAGCGTACTGTCCGGCCAGGCCGATGCGGTGCCGCAGCGACGCGGCCTCTTTCACCACGTCGAGTCCGACCACCGAAGCGGTGCCGTCGTCGGGCGTGAGCAGCGTCGTCAGCACCCGCACCAGCGTCGTCTTGCCGGCCCCGTTGGGACCGAGCAGCCCGAGCACGGTCCCGGTCCGCACGTCGAGGTCAACGCCATCGAGCGCGCGCACCTCGCCGAAGCGCTTGACCAAGCCGCGCACGGTGATCGCGGTCTCGGCGCCGACGCGCGCGGGCGGGGCGGGGGCGGACCCGGAAACGGTGGCCATGCCCGGACGGTACGCGATCTACCGACTCGAGCGCCCCGACCGTCCGGACCGCCCGCCGGTCGCCACCCGGCGCGACGGCACGGCTGTCACGTGGCCAGCTCGCTCCCAACCCGCTTCTGGATCGCGGCGACCGCCCGGAACGCCTCGCGCAACTGCGCCCGCATCAGCGCGCTCAGCTCG
>DATCFW010000158.1:0-3809 GCA_036509295.1 Solirubrobacteraceae bacterium
GCCGGTCAAGACAGCGAGCGCATCAAGGAGACGCATGGACGAGGACGGCCTGATCAAGCCGGGCGAGATCGCCTATCGCCTGGAGCTGACCGCGGCGCAGCTGAAGATCGTCCACACCGCGCTCAAGTCGCTGGCCGACGATCTCGGCCGCGAGCAGCACGATGTTCGTGACGTCGTTCTGGCGGTGCTGGCCAAGCTCCCGGGCGAGCACGACATCCGCGCGATCGACCTCAACCGCGAGCTGCGGCCCGGCGGCTGAGCGGGTTTAGCCTTGGTTTAGCCTGGTGGCGCTGCTACGGGGGCGGAGACGCGGCGGACCCCGGCTCAGAAGCCGAGGGCGAACTTGGCGTCCTCGCTCATCAGCTCGGGCGTCCACGGCGGCGTGAACGTCATCGTCGGCTGAACCTCCTCGACGCCATCGAGATCGGAGACGAACTCCTCGATCTGCTCGGAGACCTGCGGTCCGATCGGGCAGCCGGGGCTGGTGAGGGTGTAGGTGACCCGCACCGTGCCGTCCTGAACCTCCACGTCGTAGATGAGGCCGAGCTCGACGAAGTCCAGGCCGAGTTCGGGGTCGATCACATCGCGCAGGGCGTCGGTGACTTCATCAACTGTTGCCATGCGTCGGAGTCTAGTCGCCGCGGCCGAGGCTCAACGCACCTGATTACTGCTCATCTTTATGAAATTTAAGGGACCCCGAGAGGGTCACACGTCTTGTCAAAGTCGCCGGGAGTTGAGTAGGTTTCTCGCATCGTCGTCTTTGAAGACAGACCCCCGACGCTGCGTTGCGCGGGCGATGAGGACCGCAGCACGCAAGGTTCGCGCCGCCGGGCACTCACCCGTGCGATCCGTTCCCAGAACGACGTCATCGTCGATCTCTCCGAGCTGTCGTTCGCGGATCCGTCGCTGATGCTCGACCTGGCGATGCTGGCGCGCCGGCTGCGCGCTCACGGCCGGGCCATCCTGTTGTGCGGCGCGCAGCCGCAGATCCGCACGCTGATCGAGATGGTCGGTCTGCACAAGCTCCCGGGCGTCAGGCTCGACGGGCCGGCCACCGCGGTCGCCTGAGTCGCGGGCACGCCCGAGTTGCGGGCGCTCCCGCCCCGGCGGGCTCCGTCCGGGGCAGTGCCTACCGTTGCAGCATCCGCATCCCCCTAGCCGGAGCTGCAATGACTCTCTGCTTCATAGAACCGCAGAACGCCATCCGGGTGATCGCCGACTCGGTCGGGCGTGAGGCCCGCCGTCAGATCCTGGGCGAAGTGGTGCGCGCGTGGGTGGACGAGATCCCGGAATGCGAGCTCGTTTCGCATTACGCCAAGGCGGTGGCCGACCTGGACGAGCACGACCTCTCGCTCCTCGCCGCCTGGCACGTGTCGCTCGAGGTCGGGCACCCGCTGCCGAACAAGGAGTTTCTGGTCAACGTGTTCCCGTCGCTGGGAGAGAATCGGCGCGAGGCGCTGAAGATCGCAGCCGGGTTCCGCGGCGAGGAGGCGTTCGAGGCGGGGGTCGGCGAGGAGCAGGCGTTCGACACGGTCCTGCCGTGGCTGTCGCCCGAGCGGTGCAAGTCGCTCGCCGCCGAGTGCCTGGAGCTGTACTGCTGGGACCGGCTCGGCGTCGAGAACTGAGGGCGGCCCCGCGGCGGCGGCCGCCCGGGCGCGCGCCGGGGCCGCGTCCGCCGGGCCGGAGTTCACGTCGCGCCCCATCGGGCGCCGCGGGCGGGCGGCTACCCGCCTGCCGGGGCACCGAAGGTGAGCAGCGCCGCGCTCCCGTGGGGAACTGACACCGTCACCCGGTCGTTGGCGGCGCTCACATTGGTGACGCGCGGCGCGGCCAGGCGGCCGGTGGCGGTGACGGCGCCGTAGCTGCGACCGCCGAGCGTCACGCCACCACGGCTGGCGACGCTCGGGGCCGCCATCCACTCGACCGTGGCGGCGCTAGCCGAGCCGGGCGGCACCGTGACGGTTATCCGGCGGCGGTGGGTCGCGTTCTTGTTGATGAGCACGACCCGGATCACGTGGTCGGGGGCCCGGGTCGCCCAGGCGCTGAGGCCGGTGTCCGAGCCGCGCCGGGCCACCTGCAGCAGCTGTGACCCCGCCGGCGCCGCCTGGGCGAACAGCTGCAGCCCGTAGTAGACGGGCCGGACCGAGCCCTGCCAGCCCGAGCTGCGGTGGCTGAACTGGAACAGCTCGTAGGCGGCGTTGGGCAGCGTGTGCAGGTCGACCCCGTCTACCCCGGCGCGGGCGAGCGAGAACAGCGCGTCGGTTGCCCACAGCGCGCTGGCGAACGTGTCGCTGACGCCCGCCTTGCCCCGGCAGGCGACCGAGTTCAGCTCATCGACGCGCAGTGCCCGGCCGGCCCGGTGCGCCATCCCGATCCACCGCGTCAGGCTCGCCGCCAGCCCCACGGTGGCGTAGCTGGAGAGCAGGTGTGAGATCGTCGGGTACTGCGGCGAGCTCGGCGGCACGTAGCAGTTGCGCAGCGGATAGCGGTGGACGGTCATCGTCCTCACCCGCGGCTGGCTGCGCAGGAAGCCCGCCATCACATGCACCCACGAGCCGGGTCCGGGCGTGGGCCCGATCGCGAGCGCCGGGCCGGCCAGCGGCAGCTGCGGTGCGGCCGCGGCGATCGCCCGGAACTGGCCGCGGAACGCCGGGTAGGCAAAGTCCTTGGGCCGAGCCGGCACCGGGACGCCGAACACCGTGTGGTAGACGGTGATCTTGGCGTAGACGTTGGGCTCATTGCCGATCTCGAGCGCGTCGATGGCACCCGCGCCGAACGCCTTGATGTAGTCGCGGGCCTCGGCTGCCGCCAGCGACGGCTCGTTGGCGGCGAGGTTCAGCCCCAGGATCATGCGGGCACCGAGATCCTTCGCCAGCGCGGCGGTGGTCGCCATCCAGCTCGGGGTGAGCGTGTAGCTGACGTACGCCGGGGGCTTGACGCCCGGCGCGGGCGCGTAGGAAACGTCCGTGCTGTCGCCGCCGATCCGCAGCACCGGCGCCTGGCCGGGGGTCAGGTTGCGAATCAGCTGGACGAGCACCGGGTTGATCTGCGCAGCGTTGGTGCCGGTGTAGGTCCGGACGGCCTGGAATTCGAACGAGAACCCGAGGAAGCCCGGAGCGATGGGCTGGCCGACCGTCCGATCGCCGACCGAGACCGTGACCGGGGGATCGCCGCCGGATCCGCGACCGGAGACGCTGCCGTCAGACCCGGACGCGCGGCCGGAGGCCGACGCGCCGCGTCCGCCCGAGCCCGTTCCCGGCGCTCCGGCGGCGAGCGCCGCCACCCTCGATGTGACGACGGCGTGCTTCCGCGGGGTCAGATCACGGCCGGTGCCCGCCAGCAGCCAGGCCACCACGGCGCCCGCCAGGAGCAGCACAGCTCCGGCGGCCGGTGGAGCCCACGGCAGCAGTCGGCGCGGCACCGGTTACCGCGGTTCCTGGAGCGCCGCTTCGGTCTCGGCGATCGCCTGGTCAGAGGATTGGAACCACACCGCGCGGATCCCGAGCTCGCGCGCCGCGGAGCAGTTGACCTCGATGTCGTCGATCAGCATCGCCGCGTCGGCCGAGACCCCGAGCCGCTCCAGCGTCAGCGCGTAGATCCGCGGCTCGGGCTTGCGGGTACCGACGAACGCCGAGTCGACGATGACGTCGAAGATCTCGTCGACGGGCAGCATCGCCCGCCACAGCCGCTCCCATTCACGGACGTTGTTCGTGCAGATCGCCAGCTTGTAGCCGCGCTGTCCCAGGTCGCGCATGTAGTCGATCATCGGCTCGTTGGGCTCGAGGTTGGCGAAGTAGCGCTCGCCGAAG
>DATCFW010000159.1:0-7086 GCA_036509295.1 Solirubrobacteraceae bacterium
CTGCCGGCGCCTGTACGATCCCGCGCTCCGCATCGCCGCTGTGAATCCCGGCATGGCTCGCTTCTCGATCGCCCGCTCGCTGCGCCTGGCACTCATCGGCCTGGCCATCATCCTGTCCGTGGTCGCGGCCGCGGGGATCGCGAGCCTCTACAGCGCCCGCCAGCGGTACGAGAACGTCCTCAGCGCCAGCTCCGGGCTGGCCGCCACCGTCGCGAACCTGACCAGCGCCGGCGTCGTCCAGGTGGAGATCCTGCACGATGCCCGCGGGCCGGCCGCGCCCGCCGCCCGCCGGCAGGCCGCCACCGAGGTCGCCAGCGCAGCGCAGACGGCAACCTCCCTCGCCGTCTCGGATCCGATCAGCGCGCGACTAGTCGCGCAGCAGATCGCACTGCAGCACCAGGCCGCTCAGCTGGCCGCCCACGGGAAGCTGAGCTCGACCGGAGCCGGCGGCGGTCCGCTCGCGCGAGCGGGGCTGATCGCCGACCAGCTGCAGACCCGCCAGCACAACCGGGAGCTCACCGCCGACAGCCGGGATCGGTCGCAATCGCGCCATGCCATCACGGTCGTGCTCGTCGCCGGGATCCTGGCGCTGCTCGCCGGTCTGGCGCTGGTGGCGGTGCTGGTGCGCTCCATGCGCCGGCCGTTGGACGAGCTCGTGGGCGCCAGCGGAGAGCTGGCGGCCGGCCAGCTCGCGCGACGCGTCGCTCCGGCCGGGCCGCGCGAGCTGCGGGAGTTGGGGCTCGCGTTCAACGCAATGGCCACCGACCTCGCCGACGCGCGCGAGCGGATCGAGGACGAGCGGCTCCGGCTGGCGGTGACGATCGAGAGCCTCGGCGACGGCCTGATCGTCACCGAGTCGGGTTCGAGCACGATCGCTACCGTCAACCCCAGGGCCGCCGAGCTCGTCCCGGCGCTCGCCCCCGGCCGCGCCGTCGACCATGCCGGCAGCCCGCTGCCGGACTTGACCGCCGCGCTCGAGCGCGAGGTGGTCATTCAGCACGACGGCCGTAGCCTGGCGGTCACCGCCGGCCGGCTGGGCGGCATGGCGGGCGGGGTGGTCTGGACGCTGCGCGACGTCACCGAGCGGTCGGCGCTGGAGCGGGCCAAGAGCGAGTTCGTCGCCACCGCCTCGCATGAGCTGCGCAGCCCGCTCACCTCGATCAAGGGGTTCGTCGAGCTGCTCGAGCGCAGCCCCGACGACATGACCGCCCGTCAGCGCGAGTTCCTCGACATCATCCGGCGCTCCACCGATCGCCTGGTGGACCTCGTCAACGATCTGCTCGACGTGGCCCAGATCGAGGCCGACCACGTCGCCATCCGCCGGCGCCCGATCGACATCGGCGTCGCCGTGCGCGAGCTGGTGGAGCTGATGGGGCCGCGGATCGACGCCAAGCGCCAGCAGCTCGGGTGCTACGTCGATCCGACGTTGCCGCTGGCGCTGGCCGACCCCGAACGCCTCCGCCAGGTGATCGGGAACTTGCTCACCAACGCGCATCTGTACACGCCCGAGGACGGGCGCATCCACGTCGGCGTCGAGGCCGACCGCGCCTGGGTCAAGATCGTCGTCGCCGACTCCGGAGTCGGGATGACGGCGGCGGAGCGCGAGCACGCGTTCGAGCGCTTCTATCGCGCCCGCAGCGCGAGCGAGAACACGTCCGGGACCGGCCTGGGCCTCTCGATTGTCAAGTCGCTCGTGGACCTGCACCACGGCGAGATCCACCTGGAGTCAGCGCCGGGCCGGGGCACGACGTTCACCGTGCTCATTCCCGCCGCGGTCATCCCCGACGGCGGCGAGTCGCTCGAGGTCATCCACGGCCGCCGCGTACTGATCGTCGATGACGAGCCCGACGTGGCGGAGCTGATCGCCGACCAGCTCGTCCCGCTCGACATCGAGGTGATCGTGGCCACCAGCGGCAGCGACGCGCTGGACCTGCTGCGCGAGGAGCACTTCGATGCGGTGACACTCGACATCCTGATGCCCGGCATCGACGGGTTCGAGGTGCTGCGCCAGATCCGTGCCGACCCGGAGCTGCGGGCGATGCCGATCGTGTTCGTGTCGGTCTTCTCGGCCCGCAGCGAGCTGGCCGGGGAGTGGACCGTGGCCAAGCCGATCGACGCCGACGAGCTGCGCAACGTGCTGGCGGCGGCGGTCGGCGCCGGGCGATCACGGGTGCTGATCGTCGGCCGCGAGGAGCTGCAGGAGACGCTCGAGCCCGCCCTGGACGAGCTCGGCATCGAGCACCAGTGGGAGCTGTCCGGCGCGGCGGCGGCGCGGGTGTGCGGGGAGCGCCGCTTCGAGGTGGCGCTCATCGACATCGGTATTCGTAACCCTCAGGCGGTATTGCAAGCTTTGGACCTGCGGGGCCGCCGCCTGCGCCGCGCCGTGATCCTATTCTCGGATGGAGCGTCGCCGACTCCCTCGGGTATCGTCAAACTCGGGATGGAGGTGGTGCCGGTGCAGGACGCAGCCCACGCGCTGCTGTCGGCGTTGCGCGGAGATCGTGAACAAGCGAGTCGAGTTGTCGGTGGAGCTCCGGACAGAGGCTGAGCTAACCAGGGAGGTCGCACGGCTGCGCGCGGAGCTCGCGCGCCGCGAGCGCGAGGCCGCGGACAAGGAGCTCCAGCTCGAGCGCTACGCCGCCGATCTGCGTGAGACGTTCAAGGAGGAGCGGACGCTCACCCTGCAGCTCACGCGCTCCTACCGGGCGACCGTGCGCGCGCTCTCCAACGCGGTGGAGGCCCGCGACGCCTACACGGGCAAGCACGCCGAGCGTGTCGCCGCCTACGGGATCGAGATCGCGCGCGCCGTCGGGCTGCCGCGTCCCGACGCCCCGGAGATGGAGTTCGGCTTCCTCCTGCATGACATCGGCAAGGTGGCGGTGCCCGACTCGATCCTCTACAAGCCCGGCTCGCTCACCTCCGAGGAGCGTGCGCTGATGGCCCGCCACCCGGCCGTCGGCGCCGAGATCGTCCGCGGGATCGAGTTCCTCGCCGAGGCTGCCGAGGTCGTCCGCTCCCATCACGAGCGGTGGGATGGCCTAGGCTACCCCGACGGGCTCGCCGGTGAGGACATCCCGGTCGCCGCGCGGGTGTTTGCGGTCGCCGATGTTCTCGACGCGCTCACCACCGACCGCCCTTACCGCGCCGCGTTCTCACTGCGCCAGGCCCGGGCGATGATCGTCGAGGAGGCCGGCAGCCACTTCGACCCCGACGTCATCGCCGCGTTCCGCGGCATCGACGACGCGACGTTCGTGCGGATCGGCAGCGAGGTCTGATGCGGCGCGGCGTCCTCGTCGTCGATGACGACCCGTTCATCCGCAAGCTCGTCGCGACCACCCTCGAGGATGTCTCGGACTTCGACCTCTTCGAGGCGTGCGACGGCGTCCAGGCGGTCGAGGTGGCCCAGCGCGAGCAGCCGACGATCGTCTTCCTCGACGTCGACATGCCGCGAATGGACGGCATCTCGGCCTGTCGTGAGCTGCGCAACCATCCGGCCACGAGCGCGGCGACGATCGTCATCCTCACGGCCACCCACGGCAGCGGCATCGAGGCCGAAGCCGAGGACGCCGGCGCCGACCTGTTTCTCACCAAGCCGTTCAGCCCGCTCGAGCTGTTGCGGCTCGTCGACCGTCTCGGCGACGAGAGCGCCGGCTGATACCGCCCGGGCCGGCGCACCCACCGGCGCCGTCGCGCCGGCTGCGGCACCGGTGGCTCAGGAGATCTTGATCAACACGATCGTGTTGATCGTGAACAGGATGGCGAACCCGACCGTCCACCGGTTCAGGTTGCGCTCGACGAGCGAGCCGCCGCCGACCGGCCCGGCGCCGGTGCCGACGCCGAACGCCCCGGACAGGCCGGCATCCTTGCCGGAGTGCATGAGGATCAGAAAGATCAGCCCCACCGAGATGAACACCTGGACGAGATCGAGAATCGCGGTCATGCGCCCGATGGTATCCCGTCGGTCTCACGCGCCCGATCGAGCCGGTGCAGGATGTCCACGGCCTCGGCCCGCAACGACCCGTCGATCGCCGCGTGGTCGTCGTCGGAGAGCTTGCCGGTGCGCAGATCGAGCTCGGCGTCGCGGATCTCGGCGTACTTGGCGTCCCGCGCCGCCTCGAGCTCGGCCACCTCGGCGGCGTCGTGATCGCTGCGCGCCGGGCGCGTCACCACTCGCAGCGGCGCGGAGATGAGGTACACCGCTCCGGCGAGCACGGCGAGGACGAGCACGTACGCCACTAGTGGTCCATCCGCTAGACGAGCTCCGGTTCACGGATCGGCTCGCTCGGGCTGCGGTCCGGTGGCGCCGTGGCGCGCGGGCGCAGCCCGGCCGCCCGGCGGCGGCGGCGAGATGCCCCCGGCGGCATCGGCCACAGGGCCGTGAGGCCACCGAGCGCGGCGATGATCGCCCCGATCCACAGCCACGTGACCAGCGGCGAGTCCTCGAGCTTGAAGCTCGCCGCCCAGGGATGGCTGACGTAGCGCTGGGCCAGAACCTGGATGAGCTCGTCGCGGAGCCCGTAGGCGATGCGCAGCTGCGCTGCCTGCCGGGCCGCCGGCAGCGCGAGGTCCTGGGCGAGCAGGCGGCTGAAGAGGACGTCGCCCTGGTTGATTCGGCTCTGAAGCGGCGCGATGTTGGCGTTGATCGCCGCCCACAGGTCGCGCGTGAACCCAGCCTGGAGACCGACGTGGCTCTCGACCGAGGCGCCGTCGCCGGTCTCGAAGAACCGGCCGACCGGGCGCAGCCCGTCCTGGGATGGATACAGCCCGTAGCTGGTCCGCATGGTCGTCACGTGCTGCCCCCCCTTGCTCCATGACAGCACCGCGCCGAACGAGATCTTCTCCGCGGTGGCGGTGGCGAACGGGCGGACGTAGGTGACCTTGTAGCCGGCGATCCGCACGCTCTGACCCGGCGTCAGCGTGGCGTACCGCTGATGCTGGAACGAGGTGGACGCGGCCACGCCGATGAGCGCGACGGCGACGCCGGCGTGGACGATGTAGCCGCCGTAGCGCCGGCGGTTACGACGGACCAGCCCGGCCAGCGCGGCCGGCGGAGAGTCCCCGGTCATCGCTCGCCGCGCGCGGGCGCCGCGGAAGAACTCCTGGGCGACGGTGGCGACGACGAACGCGCCGAAGCCGAACATGAGGTACGCGAACAGATGGCGCGTCACCCCGGACACGAACGCCAGGATCACCATCGTCCCCAGCCAGACGGCGACCGGGAACACGAAGCTCCGGCGCAGCTTGGCCGCGCTCACCCGCCGCCACGGGATGATCGGCCCGATGCCGGCGAGCGCCACCACGATGAGCGCCAGGGGCACGACGAACGGGAGGAACGCCGGCGGTCCCACCGACACCTGGGTACCGGTGACGGCTTCGGAGATCAGCGGGAAGAACGTGATCCAGAAGATGACCGCGGTGAGCGCCACGAGCGCGAGGTTCTGGAACAGGAACACCGCCTCGCGCGAGACCAGCGAGTCGAGGCCGGCCTCGGTCCTCAGCCCCTCACGCCGCCACGTCACCAGCCCGATCGAGCCGATCACCATCACCGCGATCAGCGCCACGAAGCTCGTGTTGAGCGTCGGGTCTGAGACGAACGCGTGAATCGAGCTGAGGATGCCCGACCGCACCAGGAAATCGCCGACGATCGCCAACGTGCCGGCCAGCAACACGAGCGAGGCGTTCCACACCTTCAGCATCCCGCGCTTCTCCTGGATCATGATCGAGTGGATGTACGCGGTCGCCACCAGCCACGGCATCAGCGCCGCGTTCTCGACTGGGTCCCACGCCCAGTAGCCGCCCCAGCCCAGCTCGGTGTAGGACCAGCGCATCCCGAGCAGGACGCCGATGCCCAGGCACAGCCAGGCGGCCAGCGCGAACCGACGCGTCACCTGCATCCACTCGGCGCCCAGCCGGCCGCTGATCAGCGCCCCGACGGCGAAGCTGAACGGGACGAGCATCAGCGTCAACCCGGAGTACAGCATCGGCGGGTGGATCATCATCGTCGTGTGGCGCAGCAGCGGATCCAGCCCCGCGCCCTCGGCCGGGGCGGGCGAGGTGGTGTTGAACGGGTTGGCGAACAGTGCCGTCAGCGCGGTGAAGAACACCGCGAAGCCGAGCAGCACCGCCTGGGCATACGGGGCGATATCCCGCACCCGATGGCGCGTGACGAACAGCGCCAGGCTCGACCAGCTGGACAGCAGCAGCACCCAGAGCAGCAGCGAGCCCTGCTGCGTGGCCCAGATCGCGGCGGCGCGGTAGAGGAACGGCGTCGTCGTGCTCGAGCCGCTGGCGACGATCTTGTAGGAGAAGTCAGAGGTGATGAAGGCGACGTCGAGGATCACGAACGCGATCGCCGCCATCCCGGCCAGCACGTACATCGCGCGGCGGGCGGAGTCGACCCACTCGTGACGGCCCGTTCGCGCCCCGTACACCGACGCGAAGAGTCCGTAGACGCTGGCGAGCAGCGCGAGGACGAGCAGCGCCTTGCCGGCCGGCGCCATCAGCGCCCGCTCCGCGCGGAGATGAGGCCGGCGGCGGCCATCAGTCTGCCTCCCCGCATCAATACGAGGCCGCGGCAGCCTGGTACTTGGAGGGGCACTTCGTCGTCAACGAGTTCGGGTCGCCGACGAACCCGGTCGGGCCGCCCTCATGCACGTCCACCAGCACGCCGCGCCCGGCGGCGAACGGGTCCGGGACCTCCCCGGTGTAGCGGACCGGAACCGACACCCGGAGCTTGGGATCGCGCACGCGGAACAAGAGAGTTCCGCCGATCCGGCGCACGGACCCGTCGAGCACTGTGCCCGCCAGGATGTAGGTGGTGCCCGGCTTGGCCCGGTGCAGCAGCTGGGAGGCGGTCAGTTCGTCTCGACCGGCGGCGAAACTGGTGTAGACGAGCGCCGACGCCAGCAGCAGGGCGACGGTCAACGCGACGGTGAGGCGGATGGCACGCTTGCGGCTCGGATCCATGCCGTGACCCATTGTCACACACCGGCCGACGGCGAGGCCTCACCGGCGGCGCATTCCCCCATAGCCGGATTTGTGACAGCCCGAATGTTAGTATCGCGTTACGAGACAGGATTTTATGGC
>DATCFW010000160.1:0-13848 GCA_036509295.1 Solirubrobacteraceae bacterium
CGAGCCCTACTTTCAGATCTCATCCAAGGCGTACGAGCATCCCGCCGATCGCGCGGCGACGGCGGCGCTCAAGGCGGTGCCGATGCTCGACACCGTCGTGCGCAAGCTGGTGGAGTTCAGCTACGAACGCGCGCTGCGCCAAAGCTTTCTCGGCAACTCCGTCAAGCTCTCCGAGCGCCAGCTGCCCGAGCTGTGGACGTCGTTTCAGGGGGTCAAGCGGATCCTCGACATGCCGGCCGACTACGACCTGTACGTCAGCTCGTCGCTGAACTGGAACGCGATCACCATCGGATCGCAGAACCCGATGGTCGTCGTCGGCTCCAACCTGCTCGAGCAGCTCGGGCCCGGCGAGCAGCGCGTCGTCCTCGCCCACGAGCTCGGCCACATCCTGTCCGATCACGTCCTCTACATCACCGCGCTCAACATCCTGCTCGCCGCCGGGAACAGCCTGCCGCTCGTCGGGCTGCCGTTGCGCGCCGTGCGGGCGGTGCTGCTCGAGTGGATGCGCGCCGCCGAGCTCAGCTGCGACCGCGCCGCCACGCTCGCGGTCAAGGACCCGCAGATCGTCTGCCGGACGCTGATGGTGCTCGCCAGCGGCGTCCCCGCCGACAAGCTCGACCTCGACGCGTTCATGGCCCAGGCGATGGAGTACGAGAGCTGGGACGACTCCCACGACCGGATCCGCCGCTTCTTCAACGAGATCAACCGCACCCACTCCAACGCCGTCCGACGCGTGTCCGAGGTGATGAAGTGGGTGCAGAGCGGCGAGTACGACCGGATCGTCCGCGGCGAGTACCGCCGACGCGGCGACGAGACCGACGTCCGTGCCGAGGCGTCCGACGCCATGGAGTTCTATGCCGAGCGCTTCCGCGAGATGTTCCGCGAGCTCGGTGACAACGTGACGAGCCTGGGCTCCCAGGTGGGCGACATGAGCCAGCAGGCGGCCGACTGGCTGCGCAATCGGGGCCGTGGCACCGGCTCCGGCTCTGACTCCTAGACCCTCCGCTCGCTGAACGCGGCTGGGCCGCGGCCCTCGGGGCCGTGAGGGACGGCCGCGCCCGCGGTCGCGCGGGTGTCGGCCGCGGCGGGTCGGAAAACAGCGGCCACGAAACAGGGGCTTTCGCCGGCAACGTCCCTCAAGCCCGGCAGCCCGTGGCATTGGTGGACGTTTGCCGCTGTGGCGAAGGCGAACGTCCCCCGAAACCGCGGGCCGTTTCTGTGAGGGACGTTTGCCGTTGTGAGGAAGGCGAACGTCCCTCTCATCCGAGGACCGGCGGCTTGAGGGACGTTGCCGGCCCGCCGACGGACGAGCGGCCACTTCGGCACTCCCTCGTCGAGAGCCGCAATTTTTCCCGATCCGCCACGGCCGGGCGCTCACCCGGGCCCGCCGCGGGTCGCAATGGCCCCACCCGCATCCCTTGACAAACGAACAGTTCCGATATATCGTTGACGCATCGTTAGAACAACGCCATTTTTGAAGGCAACCAGTGGAGGAACCACATGAGCGGTTCATACGCACAGGAATGGCCCGGGCGAGGCGGCTGGGGCCGAAGCAGTAGTTGGGAGCGATCCGAGGAGCGGGGCCCGCGTGGCTCGCAGCGCGAGGATCGTGAACGGTCGGGCGAGCGGGACGGCCGCGGCAAGCGCCGTCATCACCGCCATGGCGCCGACTGGCTCTTCTCGCGGGAGGGCGGGCGGCATGGCCGTCCGGGCCCCGGGGATATAGAGCGACTGGAGGAGCTGATCATGCTGCGCCGGATGCGCGGCGGTCCGTTCGGCGGACCGGGTGGCCCGTTCGGCCGCGGGGGCGGGCGCGGACCGGGTCCGCGGGGACGTGGCCGGGCCCGACGGGGGGACGTGCGGCTCGCGCTGCTGCGTCTGCTCGCCGAGGAGCCGCGCAACGGCTATCAGCTGATGCAGACCATCGAGGAGCGCAGCGAGGGACGCTGGCGCCCGAGCCCCGGCTCGGTCTACCCCACGCTCGCCCAGCTCGAGGACGAGGGCCTGATCGTCTCCTCGGAGACCGACGGCTCGCGCCGGTTCGAGATCACCGATGCCGGTCGGACGCACCTGGAGACACGGGCCGATGAGCCCGCGCCCTGGCAGCCGGTCGACGAGGAGGGCGAGAACGCCATCACGGAGCTCGCGCCGCTGGTGATTCAGATCGGCAAGGCCGCCTGGCAGGTCGGCTCGGTCGGCGACGAGGCTCAGCGAGCCCGAGCCATCGAGCTGCTGGCCGAGGCCCGGCGGGGCCTGTATCGGATCCTCGCCGAGGACCCCGCGGACTCTCCGGAGTCCGAGGAGTCGGCGGGCTAACGTACACGGCTGATGTCGCTGACCGACAGCAACGGAGCCACCGCTGCCGCCATCTCCGTCCGCGACCTCGTCAAGACCTTTGGCGAGGTGCGGGCGGTGCGCGGCGTCAACTTCGAGGTCGCGACGGGTGAGGTGTTCGGCTTTCTCGGGCCCAATGGCGCGGGCAAGACGACCACGATCAACATGCTGTGCACGCTGGCCAAGCCGACGTCCGGCGCCGCCAGCGTGGCCGGTCACGACGTGGTCACCGAGCGTGACGGCGTCCGGCGCAACATCGGGCTGGTGTTCCAAGATCCGACGCTGGACGGCTACCTCACCGCCGAGCAGAACCTGCGGCTGCACGCCGAGCTGTACGGGGTGCAGTCAGATCTGGTGAAGCCGCGGATGCAGCAGGTGATGGAGATGGTCGGCCTGTGGGACCGCAAGGACTCGGTGGTGGGCACATTCTCCGGCGGGATGCGGCGGCGACTGGAGATCGCCCGCGGGCTGATGCACTCCCCCCGGGTCCTGTTCCTGGACGAGCCGACGATCGGACTGGACCCGCAGACGCGTCGGTCGATCTGGGACTACATCCGCGAGCTCAAGGAGCGCGAGGAGATCACCATCTTCATGACGACGCACTACATGGACGAGGCCGAATGGTGTGACCGGATCGCGATCATGGACCACGGGGAGATCGTCGCGCTGGACTCGCCCGAGACATTGAAGGGCGGCGTCGGCATGGATCGGGTGACGATCCACACCGACGACAACGACGCGGCGATCGCCGCGCTGGAGCGCCAGTTCGGGATCGAGGCCAAGACGAGCGAGGGCGCGGTGTCATTCGGCGTGCCGGCCGGCGAGGAGTTCGTGCCGCGGCTGTTCGCCGAGTTCGGGCTGCCGATCCGCTCGGTCAGCATCAGCCGTCCCACGCTCGACGACGTCTTCATGTCCTACACCGGCTCAAGCATCCGCGATGCCGAGGAGGACCAGTCCAAGCACCGCAACCGGGTGATGATGCAGATGATGAGCGGCGGCCGGAGATGAGCACCACGACCGACCCGGTCCGCAGCCCCGACCCGTCGACATCGCCGCCGCGGACCGAGATCGTCCGCGTCAGCGTCCCGGAGCGCAGCTTCGGTTCAGAGCTGCGGGCGATCAAGATCGTCTGGCGGCGGGAGCTGATCCGCTACCGCTCGGACCGGATGCGGATGGCCACCACGCTGGTGCAGCCGCTCCTGTTCCTGTTCGTGCTCGGGTCCGGACTCCAGCGCCTGTCGAGCGCCGGCACGCACGGCGTCGATCTCAAGACGTTCATCTACCCGGGGATCCTCGCCATCTCCGTGCTCTTCACCGCGATGTTCTCGGCGGCGTCGATCGTCTGGGACCGCGAGTTCGGGTTCCTGCGGGAGATGATGGTGGCGCCGATCCGGCGCAGCTCGATCGTGATCGGCAAGTGCCTGGGCGGCGCCACGGTGGCGGCGACGCAGGGCGTGATCGTCATCTGCCTGGCCGGTGTCGTGCACGTTCCCTACAACGCGGTGATGATCATCGAGATCTTCATCCTGCAGCTGCTGCTGGCCTTCTCCATCACCGCATTCGGGATCATGATCGCGGTGCGCATCAAGCAGATGCAGTCGTTCATGGGCGTGATGCAGATGATCGTCACCCCCATGTTCTTCATCTCCGGCGCGCTGTTCCCCGCCTCAGGCCTGCCGGGGTGGCTGACCGTGCTCAACCGGCTCGATCCGCTCACCTACGCGGTGGACCCGATGCGCCGGATCGTGTTCAGCCACCTCACCATCTCCGCCGCCGCCCGCCGAGCGCTCGATCCCGGCGTCACCTGGTGGGGGTGGCGCGTGCCCACGGTGCTCGAGGCCGGCGTCGTGGTGGCGCTCGGCCTGGTGATGCTCGCGGTCGCGATCTGGGAGTTCAGCGCCACCGACTGATCGGCGCGCCCACCGGAGCGTCAGGGCCGGTTGGTAGCGTAGGCTGCGTGACCACAGGCGAACCGGGCACCACACCCCGGGAGGCGGTGCGGGTTCCGTGCCTGCACAACCCAGCGCACCAGGAGATCGCCTCGCATCTCGCGAACCGGCGGTTCGTCTGGGTCGACTACGAGGGTCCCAGCGACGCGGACCTCACCGAGCTGGCCACGCTCATCAAGCTGCATCCGCTGACGCTGGAGGACGCGCACACGTTCCGCCAGCGGCCGAAGATCGAGGAGTACGACGGCTACATGTTCATGGTCGTGTTCGGCGTCGATCCGGCCACGGAGTCCGGCGGCCCGCTGCTGCGTGAGGTGCACGTGATCATCTCCGGCGACTACGTGGTCACGGTCCATCAGCGTCCGTTTGCGCCCCTGGCCGATCTCCGCGAGCGTTACGACGAACAGAAGGTCCGCAGCGAGCAGTTCCTCGTCTACAAGATCCTCGACGCGGTCACCTCGACCTTCATCCCCGTCCTCACCCGGACCGACGACGACATCGACGAGCTCGAGCAGAGCGTGATCGACAACGCCGACGCCGAGGACCTGCAACGGATCTTCTCGCTCAAGCGCGATCTGGTGGCGATGCGCCGGGTCGTCACCCCGATGCGTGACATGTTCGTGCGCAATGCCGACCGGATCGCCGAACTGCCCGGGCTGCAGACCGACGACCGACTCTACTTCCGTGATCTCTACGACGGACTGGTCCGCGTCTCGGAGCTGGTCGACTCCTATCGGGATCTGCTGTCGGGCGCCACCGACATGTACCTGTCAACGGTCGCCAACCGCCAGGGCGAGATCAACAAGCAGCTGACGGTCATCGCCACCATCTTCCTGCCACTCACCTTTCTGACCGGGTTCTTCGGTCAGAACTTCGCGTTTCTCACCGGGCACATCATCAACCACAACTGGACGTTCTGGGTGTTCGGAATCGGCCTGCTGGTGGCGTCGGCGATCGGCTTCCGGGTCTACTTCAAACGCAAGAGCTGGGTCTAGCCGTAGGACCGGCGGTAGGCGGCGACCCAGTTGCCGGCGGTCGCCCGCTGGGCGGCCGCCAGCGTCAGCTGGTGATCGGCTTGACAAGCTTGGCGGTGGTGGCGCCGGTGATGCGTCCGCGGTACGTGGTGATGATCGCCACCTTGCGGACACGCAGGCCGGTGGGCACGTGCAGCGAGAGCGCGGCGCGTGAGGAGGCGAGCACCGGCAGCGTCAGCCGGCCGTTGAACATGAGCTTGACCTCGTAAGTCACGCGGGCGCGCGCGCGCTTCCAAGACACGCTCAGCTTGGACTCGTGCAGCCGATAGCGCGCGTCACGCGCCGAGGGCATGAATGGCTTCGGCGCGGTGTAGTGACCGACGACCACGTTGGTCTGGCGGGGCAGTCCGCCGATGCTGATGACGGCGACGATCTGACGCCGGCCGCCCGGGCCGGGCCCTGGGGTGAACAGCGAGCTGCCGTGCGCCGCGGTCGTGCTGGCGATGTTGGCGTACACGGTGCGAGCGCTCTGCAGGAACCGCACGGTCTGACCGGGCTGGGCGCGCAGTCGCCAGGTCAGCCGGTCGCGTCGTCCGTGGCGCGTGACGGTCACGTGGATCGCGGGAGAGTCGTACGGCCTGGCTAGCTGCACCGCGGTCGGCTCTGGCGCGCCGGGCAACGGCACCACCTTCCAGGCGCCGGAGCGGGGGTGATCGATGTCGAAGTAGACGCGGCGGGTGCCGGGAACGTTGACCGCCAGCACGTTGGCGGTCACCGCCAACGTGTTGGGCTGCCTGGGCACCAGGGTGCTCTGGCCCGTCGGGCTGACCAGCGTGACCGCCGGCACGCCAGCTGCCCCGGTCACGGCGATCTCAAAACGCGACACGCCGCGCGGCACGGTGACGACGTGCGGCTGCCCGACCGCGCTCGCGCTGCCGGTGGGGACCGTGTACAGCCCGGAGAAGTCACAGCCGTCCCAGTCAGTCTGACCGTTTGCATAGAAGTGCTTAAAGCCAACCGAACCGCTCCAGATCGCGAAGTGCGCCGTGCCGCAACCGCCGTACCCGGCGTTAGAGAGCACGCCCTGCCCCGACACCGACTGGCCGAAAGCGGTGATCTGCCCCCCGAGGCTGGCCTGCCACACGAAGGGATTGGTAGCCAACGCGCCGTCGAACCGGCCGTTGATGCCAAACCCGTCGACGTTCAGCCCCGCGGTCGCGGTGAAGCTGATCTTGGTGCTACCGGACTCGCTGGCGTACTCAAATTGCGCGTCGGCCAACTGGGTCTGGAACTTGACCAGGTTCAGATCGAGCGTCGCGCTGACATCCAGGAAGAACCCGTCCTGATTGAGCTTGGCGCTCACCGTCCCGTCCGCGTCAAATTCGCGCTCGCCATCCAGACATGGGCCAGCCGCCAGATCGACGTGCCCCTCGATCCCGAGATCGGGCTCGAACTCGAAATTGGCCCCAAAGCCGGTGAGGACCGCCAACGGATCAGGCGGCTCGATCTCAAAGCTGGCATCGCTGACATCAAACCCCAGCGAAGCCAAAGCGAGCGGGTTGACCTGGATCGCACCGTTCAGATACACGTTAGGGAACGAGCTCTCCGGACTGCACTTCTCGTCCTTCCCACCCGAGCCGCTCTCCCCACCCGAGCCGCTCTCACCGCCGTTCTTCTCTTGGGCCCCGAACAAATGAGACAGGTTAATCCCGCCTTTGCAACCCCAGATCGGCGAGCCGCTGTTGGGCTGATAGGAGCACGAGAAGTCGCTCACCGGCACCAGCCCACCGATGGCGATGTCGGGCACAGCATCCTTCGCACCCAACGGCTCCGGCGTGAGCGTCGCCTGCTCAAGCCCATCCTTGGCGTTCGTGTCCACCTCCGCCCCGACAGCGATCCGGGCGCCGAACAGGGCAAAACCAACCGTGGTGCTGAGCTCGGCAACGAATGGGTCAGACGGATCATCGGAAAAGCTGCCCGTGATCGGGGCCAGCACCCCGAAGCCGAACACGTTGATCCCGAGCGCGCTGGGCGGTTTGAGAGACAGCCGCTCCGTGGCACCGCTAAAGCCGAAGTTACTAGCTCCGACCCAGTCGTCGATCGGCAAATCGCCGACCCTGACCACCCCGGTCCCAAACCCCTCGATGGACTGGGTCCGGGGCGACAGCGTCAGACGACCCGCCGGCCCGGGCGAGAACGTGATCCCATTCAGCGACACCGACGAGGTGCTCGTGTAATCGTTGCCGCTCCGGGTAAAGCAGCCCGTCGCCTGCACCACCCGGGTCAGCAGAAAGGTCTGCGTGCACGCGCTGCTACCGCCACCACCGCTTCCCCCACTCCCGCCGCCGCTGCTGCCGCCACCCCCAGTGCCACCGCCACCGCCGAAGGAGCCGGCCACGAACGTGCCCGACTGAGAGGTGACAGCCCCGTAGCTGTTCTGCGCCTGCACGGTGTACTGATACGTGGTCCCGGCGGTCAGGCCAGTCAGCGTCGCCGTGACGGTGACCGGCGAGGACCCGGCGCCCGGCGAGGCGGGCGTGCAGGGGACGCTGGTCACTCCGCCGGCGTCGTGCACGCCGTAATAGAACGTGCAGGACGACACGGGGTCGCCGTTGGGATCCACGCTGGCGCCGATCGTCTCGGCGGTGTCCGAGTCGGCCTGGGCGGATCCGATCGTCGCTGTGGGGGCGCCGATCGGGGTCGCCGTGCCAACGATCGGCGACCCCCCGTTGTCGGCGACACAGAAGGTGTCGCTGGAGCAGCTGATCCCGCTGGGCCCCTCATCGGCCTCGGTGTCCACGATCGGCCAGCTCGGCGAGGCGGCCGCGGGATCATCGCTCTGCAGGATCTCGCCGGTGGCGGACGAGCTGTCGTAGCTCGTCGCCACGCACTGCGAGGTGGAGCTGCACGAGATCCCGGACGCGCCGGAGGACACCTGCTCGGGTGTCCATGTGGAGCCCGGGGCGGACGCGTTTGCGTTGGTGACCGTGTTCCCGTCCGCGTCGACCGCGACGCACAGGGACGCGCCGGCGCAGGAGATGCCCTGCAGGTAGTCGTTGCCGGAGCCTCCATAGGCGCCGGCGATCGTCGTCGCCGTCCAGGTCGGCGACGGAGCGCCCGGGTCGGTGCTCACGTACGCGTGACCGTCGTCTGTGGCGGCGACGCACAGCTCGGAGGCGGTGCACGAGAGCAGGCTGAGCGAGTCAGACGTGGGCACGCTCAGGCTGGTGTCGGTCCAGCCCGAGGCCGATCCGGAGGGGTTCGTGGTCGCCCACACCGTCCCGTCGCCGCTGGCGACGCACAGCGAGGCCGTCGGGCAGGACACCGCGATCGGCTCCTCAGGCGTGCTCGTCGAGCTGCCGGGAAGGTCCACCGCGGTCCACGTCGGCGACGAGGACGATGGATCGGAGCTTCCCAGCAGGCCGGCCGAGTCGGTTCCCGCCAGGCAGAGCTGCTCCGACGGACAGGCGACGTGGTCGACGCGGTCATCGGAGCCGTAGTGCCCGGTGCTGCCCCCGCCGTACTGAGGCGCCGCAGTCGTCAGGTCACTCGACGTGAACACGAATGACTCGAAGTTGCCGGGATCCCCGGCTCCGCCCCAGAAGGCGCAGAACTGACCGGTGCAGCTGACGCCGGCCCCGGCGCCGTTGTTGGCGATGCCGCTGTCCTTGGGCGCCGACCAGTAGGGCGGTCCGCTCGCCCGCGCCAGCCCGGGGACCACCAGCATCAGGAGTGCGGCCAGCAGCAACGCGACTCCTGCACTGGCCAACCCGAGCGCGTCGCACGTCGAACGTAAGGAGCGCCGGCTGGTCATCGCCCGGCTCCGCGCCGGCGGCCTCGGGCTGAACGGCTGCACCTGCCCGGTGATGCGGTAGGGCTCCATGGTCATCGGGTCACGTTGAGCGTGCCGTGCACCCAGCTCTCGCACGGGCCCTGGCGAAACACCGTCGAGTAGGGGTTGGTCACGTGCTCGCCGGTGCTGGCGAAATCAGCGAGGTAGGAGATGGCGAGCTTCCGCCCGTGGTCAAGGAACCGGCCGCTGAGCATGTAGTAGTCGATGCCGTACCGAGCGCGTCGCTTCGCGGTCGTGTAGAACGTGCCGCGGGCGGTGATCGCGATCGAGTGACCTGTCAGCGTGGACCGGCCGGCGCCGCAGTAATAGAAGTAGCTGCCGCTGAACCTGGCGATCTTCGTTGCTCCGGCGGAGATGCGCACGTCCGCGGTGCCGGTGACGTTCGGGGCGTAGTTCCAGTGGTAGCCGTTGTTGAGGCCATCCGGCAGGCTCCCGCGGTAGGCGCCTCCGGCAACCGGGGCGGCCGCCCCCGCGATGCCCGCCACAAGCGCGGCCAGCACAGTGGTCACGCCGGCAGCCGCGACGCCGCGACGGATCGCAGAGGCGGTGAACGGTCGCATGGGATGGCAGCTTGACACCGTTCGGGCTCGGCTGGCAACGGTCTCAGGCGTTCCCGGACAAGTCCGTACAGCGATCCGCGCGGAACCGGTCACACGCGCTGCGGATCCGGTTTAGGATCGGCGCACGATGAGTCCCGGGGACACCTCGGCGTCGCGCGATTCCGCCGTGTCAGGCGTCGAGACGCGGGCTGACTTCGCGCGGGAGTTGACGGCGCTGCGGACGCGGGCCGGCCTCACCGTCCGCAGTCTCTCCCAGCGACTCGACGCACCCCCGGCGACCGTCGGGGGCTACTTCAGCGGGCGGCATCTCCCCAGCGTGTCGCAGATCACCCCGTTCTGCGCGATGTTACGGGAATGCGGACTCCCCGACGCCGAGCTGTTCTTCGGTCGGGAGGTCGCCACCCAGGAAATCCTCACACGCCTCAGAGCGCTGCGTGACGTCCCCGAGCCGGACGTCAAGGCCGCCGCGCTGATCGTCACCGGACCGTCCGGCTCGGGCAAGTCCTCGCTGCTGCGCGCCGGGATCGCCGCGAGCGTCAGCGCAGGCGCGCTCGACACCCCCCGGGAATCATGGTCGGCGGCGATCGTCGTTCCGGGTGACGATCCCTGCGTGGCGCTGCACGCGAGCCTGCAGAACCACGCCGGCCAGCGCCACCTCATCATCGTCGACCAGCTTGAGGAGATCTTCGGCGTCGCGGCCGCTGAGCGCGACCGGTTTCTCGCCGAGCTGGCCCGGCTGAGAATCGCCGGCGCACTCGTCATCGCCGGCCTGCGTGCCGACTTCTACGAGGCAGCGCTCGGCGAGCCGTTGCTGCTTCAGGCGCTCGCCCGCGACCAGGTGCTGCTGGCACCGATGACTCAGGACGAGATTCTGCGGGTGATTCTCGAGCCGGCCCGACGCGTGGGAGTGGTGGTCGAGCCCGGACTCGCGGATCTGCTGCTCGCCGACCTCGCGCCGCGAGGCCAGGCAGGGGTCGCCCACGCATCCGGCGCGCTGCCGCTGATGTCCCATGCGCTGCTTGCGACCTGGAACCGAGCGCGCGGCAACGAGATGACGATCGCCGACTACCGGGCTGTCGGCGGCCTGCGGGCTGCCGTCAGCCAGAGCGCAGAACAGCTGTACGGACAGCTCGACGCGCAGGACCAGGAGCGGGCCCGCCGGATCTTCTGCCGGCTGGTGAGGGTGACGGAGGATGGGCCGCTGACCCGCCGGCGGGTCGCCCGCCACGAGCTTGACGAGCTCGACGCGCAGCACGCGAGCGTGCTGGACCGGTTCGTCTCCGCACGCCTGCTCACCGCGGGCACCGCCACCGTCGAGCTCAGCCACGAGGAGCTGATCACCGCCTGGCCACGGCTTGCCGAGTGGATCGCCCGCGACCGGGACGGGCTCAGACTGCACCATCAGATCACCGACGGAGCGCGGGCGTGGGCGCAGGCCGGCCGGGATCCGTCGCTGCTGCTCCGGGGCTCCCGGCTGCAGACCTGCGCGGAATGGGCGCAGGATCCCGACAGCCGCTGCCAGCTCACCGCCTCCGAGGGGGAATTCCTCGACGCGAGCCTTGCGCTCGTCGACGCCGAGCGACGGGCGGCGCGGACGCGCACCCGCCGGATGCAGCAGTTGCTCGTGGTTCTGGCCGGTCTCGTGGTCATCGCCGGACTGCTCGCCGGGGTCGCCATCCGCGCGCAGCACGGCGCCGAGAACGCCCGGGATCAGGCACTCTCACGTCAGGTCGCGATTGAGGCGGACACTCTTCAGGCGACCGATCCGAGCCTCGCCATGCAGCTCGCGCTGACCGCGCACCGCACCGCACTGACGCTGCAGGCAACCTCCGCGCTGATCGGCACGACAGCGTCTGAGATGCCGACGCGGATCCTCGGGGTTGACGGACCGACCGCGGAGGCGCTCGCGGATGGCGGCCGCGAGCTGGCGCTCGCCGACTCTGCGGTCGATCGGGTCAGCCTGTACCGGATGACGGCCGCTGATCGGCCGCAGCGGTTGGCGACGGTCTCCCCGGATATCGCCGGCCAGCAGCTGTACGCGGTCGCGCTCAGTCCCGATGGCCGCCTGCTCGCCGCCGGCGGCTCCGGCCATCTGATCACGGTCTGGAGCCTCGCCTCGCCGGCGCGCCCGGTGCGGCTGGCCACGCTCACGGGCTTCACGAGCACCGTCTACGACGTCACCTTCAGTCCCGATGGCCAGATGCTCGCCGCCGCGGACGCCGACGGCACCGTGCGACAGTGGTCGTTGGCTCGCCCGGACGCCCCCGTGGCACGGGGCGTTCTCACCGCGCCCGGGCACCCGGCCCTTGAGGCGCTCAGCTACGCCCCGGCCGCCCGGACGCTCGCTGCGGCGGGCGCCGGTGGAAGTCTCGACGTCTGGCGGCTCGGTGCCGGGGCGCGACTGCTGGCCAGTCGCGTCCTGGCGCCGTCGACCGTCCTCACCTCCGTGGCCTACAGCCCGAACGGCCGTACGCTCGCAGCGGGCGCTCAGAACAGTCTCGTCTACGTGTTCGGAGTCGCGGCGGGCGGAGCGCCCGGGAGCGAGCACGCACCGCTGCGCGGCTTCACCAATTGGGTTGACTCACTCGCCTTCAGCCCGGACGGGCGCTATCTCGCGGCGGGGAGCTCGGACAGCACCCTGAGGATCTGGTCGACGGCCGGGTGGACGCACGTGGCGACGCTGGTTCACCCCGCGCCGGTGACCGGCATCGTGTTCACCCCGGACGCGCGTCACCTGCTCACGGTCGATGAGGACGGCACCGCCCGCATCTGGTCATTCCCGCCGCCGTCAAGCATCGTCGAGCCGGGCGGCGTCTTCACGATCGACTACTCGTCCAACGGGGACCTGCTCGCCGCGGTGAGCGGCGGGACTGCCGGCAACGTCGATCTGTGGAACACCGCCGATCCGTGGCGCCCCGTCCACCTGGCCGCCGTCGCGATGGGACACGCGTTCGGTCCGGCCGGGGGTGTTGAGGCACTCAGCCCGAACGGGAGGCTGCTCGCGGTCGGCAACGCGACCGGCGATGTCCGCCTCGTCGACCTCACCGATCCAGGCCGTCCGCGCCCGTTCGGCCCTGAGCTCGGCGGCGGAACCCCGTACATCGAGCAGCTCAACTTCAGTCCCAACATGCGGCTCATGTCGGTTGCCGACCAGACCGGCCGGATCCACCTGTGGGACATCACCGACCCCGCCCATCCCACCCGGCAAGTCACCATCGACCCGAACGGCACGACAGGATCCGTGCTCGGAGTCGCCTACAGCCCCAACGGTCGGCTACTCGCCGCCGCCTCCAACGACGACAAGGTGCGGCTCTGGGACCTCTCCGACCCGCTGTCTCCGCGGCTGCTGTCCGTGCTCGGCGGCTTCACGGGCTACGCCGACACCGTCGCGTTCACGCCCGACGGACGCACCCTGATCGCGGGCAGTGCCGACGACACGGTCCGGCTGTGGAATATCAGCGACCCGGCCCACCCAGCAGCGCTCGGCCGGCCGCTCACCAACTCGACCAGCACGATCTACGACGTCGACGTCGATCCAAGCGGGACAATCTTCGCCGCGGCAACGACCGCGCACGACGTACTGCTCTGGAGCATCCGGGACCGCTCCCATCCCATCCTGATCGCCGACCTCACGGCCGCCACCGGCACGCTCTACGACGTCACCTTCAGTCCCAACGGCAACACCCTCGCCGCCAGCGGCGCCGACCAGACACTGCACTTCTGGGACTACCACCCCGCCCAGGTCACCACCCGCATCTGCGCCCTCGCCGGCGCGCCCATGACCCGCAGCGAATGGACACAGTACATCCAGGGCGCCACTTACGAACCACCCTGCCCGGGTGCCGAGCCCTGATGCACCGGGCGCCATCTGATCATCTCTGGCGCCTACGTGGTGACCATCCACCACCGACCGTTCGCCGCGCTCGCCGATCGGCGCGAGCGCTACGACGACCAGACGGTCCGCAGCGAGCAGTTCCTGGTCTCCAAGATCCTGGACGCCATCACATCGACGTTCATCCCGCCGCTGACGTTCCTGACCGGCTTCTTCGGGCAGAACTTCGCGCGTCCTGGATCTGATCCCGACGGCACTATAGCTCTCAAGCTATAATTGGGCCATGAGCGCAGCGACCCTGCTCCGTCAGGCACGCACGACGGCCGGCCTCACCCAGGCCGAGCTG
>DATCFW010000161.1:0-2207 GCA_036509295.1 Solirubrobacteraceae bacterium
GGTCGACGATCCCGATCTGGAAGGGCGGGCGCAAGCTCGCCCTGAGCTCCAGATGATCAATGACCTCGCGCTCGGATTCCTGCAGCTAGTCCAGGTCACCTATCAGCCAGGTCTACACCGTGTGCTGAAGGTCGCGTATGACGTTCCGCAAGCCTGGTCAGATCCGACCGCCAACCGGTGGTGGGAACGCGGGCTGCGGGCGGTCGCGGCATTGCCCCGGCGTCAGACGTTTTCAAATGTCAACCTCGGACAGGGCATGGGCTACCACGTCGAGGTCATCGCGCCAGAAGACACCGAGCTCGTGGAGGCGAAGCTCACCGGCGGCCAGTGGAGCACGCGGGAGAGCAAGGAGTGTCCGCTGAACCTAGTAGTGCTTTGTTATGTCTGTCACTCGGGTTGGGTGTCATGGCGCAGCGGTAGTCGGTTGAGATCGACGGGTTGTTGGCAGGTTTGACAGCGGCCGGTCCAGCACTTGAGCAGTGGCTGGAACAGACGGATCGCCTGAGGGAGGGTCAGGCCGGCCGCTGGTGATTTGGGTGCTGCCGCTCCAGGGTGAGGAACCCGTGTGCGGCGGTGACCAGCGCAGTGTGGTGATACCACCCCAGCCACGACCGTCCTTCGTAGTGATCGAGGCCGAGCTCGCCTTTGAGCTGCTTGTAGTCAAGCTCGATCCTCCATCGCAACCGGGCGAGGCGGGCAAGCTGCTCGGGCGCGGTGTCGGCGGGAAGGTTGGAGAGCCAGTAGCCGCTTGGCTGCTGGTGCCCGTCGGGCCATTCGGCGATCAGCCATTCCTCACGCGGCGCGACCTTGGCGTTCTCCCAGTCGTGCCCAGCCCGGAGCCGCAAGAAGCAGAACCGGGAGCTCATCGGCTCACCGTCGGGCCCGTCTCGAAAGGTGACCGTCTGCCACTGTCCGCCGTCCACGCCGGCGATCAGCGCGCCGATCGCCTCGGGCCGCTGGTCGGGCCGCGGGCGGGTCTTACGCCGGCCGCTACCAGCGTCGCGCTGCTCGGGCACAGCGAAGCTGGTCCCCGGCGCGAACACGGTGCTGTCGGCCGAGACCGCCAGCACGTACTCGCGACCGGCGCCATCAAGCCGCGCTCGCAACTCGGTCTTATCGCCATACGCGGCATCACCCAACACCGGCGCCGGCGCGACCTTCCAGGCCGCTGCGCGCTCGATGAGCTCAACCCCGAGCTCCGGCTTGGTCTGAAACTCAACCTCGGCTGGGATCTTCGCTACGCGCCGACGCTCCGGGTCATCGCACCAGTCCCTCGGCAGGTACAGCGCCCACCCCAACGGCACCGTCCCTTTGCTCCCAACGGCGTGGACCGACACGCCGATCTGGCAGTTACCAATCTTCCCCAGCGTCCCCGAGTACTGACGCTTGACCCCCGGAGACTTCTTGCCGTCCTTCGGGAACCCCGTGTCATCCAACACCCACGCCTCAACATCGAGCGCCGGCACAACCCGCTCAGCGACCGCCCGGACCACCGCCACCGGATCCCACGGACTATCGGCCAGGAACTGCTGCAGCGACTGGTAGTCGGCATCGCCACCGAGGCGTTCGACCATCGGCTCAAGCGACTTACGCGGCCCCTGCTCGATCAGCCCCCGCAGATACACGCCGCCATTGCGCCGTTGCGCCGGCCGGTTCATCGCCCCGGCCAACACCTGCGCGCCGAACACCTCCAAGCGCCTGGCCACCACCGACGGGAGATCCGCCCGCTCACTCACACACGACGACGCATCGCTCACCGAGACCATGATCCTCCTCACATCGGCAACCAGACATGAGAGGAGTTCGCCGTCACCCACCAAAATCCTACAACAGAGCTAACAAAGCACTACTAGGCGGTGTGCGTGAGTACGACGGAGGCGTGAAGCTGGGCCTTTCCCTTGATCATGCCGCGAGCCGTGAATCGCACCTCGCTCGCTGACGGGTCCACGCGCCATGTGCCATCCGTGAGTGATGAAACCGATACGTCTGGTATCTGGGTTGATGGCATTGCGGCTGACCTCCTGAGCAGTTCTCCGACGGACCGACGGTACGCCTTTGACGCCGACCATAGCTCGTGTCCGCCGCGGTGCTGGCGTCGGGGCGCAGGTGAACCGCCCAGGTCACGAGGTGCTGAGCACCGGTTATCGCGCCTTGATAGTCCCGGCGGCGAAGCCTAGCCTCAGCCTTGAGTCTGGGATCCGGGATGT
>DATCFW010000162.1:0-8635 GCA_036509295.1 Solirubrobacteraceae bacterium
GGCGCACGACTGCGCCGGCGGCCAGCTCTCCGGTCAGCCGCTGGCGGTGGCCAAGCGCGAACCCGACGACCGCTACGCCGCGCCGGCCGGCGCCACCAGGTCGGCGTAGCCGGGGTTCAGCTGGATGAACGCCGCGACGAACGGGCAGATCGGCCTCACGCTCAGGCCCCGGGCCCGCGCGTCATCCAGCGCGTCGCCGACCAGCCGCGATCCGATGCCCTGCCCCCCGAACGCCGGGTCCACCTCGACGTGCAGGAATGCGATCACCCCGGGGGACAATCGATAGGTGGCAAAGCCGGCGGCATGGTCGTCGACCGTGATCTCGTACCGGGCGCCGTCCGGGTTGTCGGTCACCGCTGTGGCCATTAGTGAAGAGTCGCAGACAAACCCGCGTCGAGCATCGCGATCAGCCGGTCATAGCTCTCGGGCACCGAGACCGAGAGCGCGAAGCCGCCTTCGCGCTCGAGTGAGACGAAGCCGTGCAGCGCTGATCGGACGGCGCGCACGACGTGGATGACGTCCTCGCCCGCCACGCCGTACCCGGCGAGCACCGCGGCCATCAGGGCCAAAACGGCACTCGCCGCTGCCTCGTTCTCGTCGCGATCGGCGGGGACCTGGGTGGCGGCGTAGGTCCCGGGGTGGCCGTGAGCGTATTCCCGGTAGGCGAGCGCCACCGCGCGCAGCGCGTCGCGCCCCGACCGGCCGGCGGCGGCGACCTGAAGGGCCGCCGTCAGCTCGCGAGCTCCCCGGGCCCCGAGCCGCGCGCGCAGGTCCGGCAGACCATCGACGTGGGCATACAGCGACGGGGTGCGGATCCCCAGCGTCTGCGCCAGCCGGGCCAGGGTCAACTGGTGCAGGCCGGCCTCGTCGGCCAACTTCGCCGCCGCGGCGACGACGGCCTCGCTGTCCAGGCCGGCCCGGGGCATCAGCGGGCCGCTCGGGCGATCGCCGCATCCATCGCCGCCGCCGGAGCCGCGGCCGCCGGGCCGTGGCCGACCACGAGCAGCGCGGGATCGAGCGCGCGCAGCGCCCGCGCCGAGCGCAGGTCCTGCGCCTTGTCAAAGGTCGCCATCGCCGCCAGCGGGAAGCGCGGATAGAAGTGGTCCGAGACGGCGACCTTGCCGAACGACGTGAACACGTCGCCGGCGATCAGCGTGCGATCCCGGGTGTCGAGGAACGCGACGTGGCCGGGCGAATGGCCGGGGCTGGGGATGACCTCGAGGCTCCCGACGCGGTCACCCGAGGCCAGGCGGACGTCGGGCGTGGTCGCGAGCTTGGGCCAGCTCCCGGTCAGCTTGCCCTCGACAACCTTCTCACCGGCGTGGATGCGGGCGTCGAGCTCGGGCATCAGCACCTGGACGGCGTCGCCCAGCCGGGTCCTGAGGTCATCCACGGAGCCGACGTGATCCCCGTGACCGTGGGTGAGGGCGATCCGGCGGATCGGACCGCCGGCGGCCGCGGCGGCGGCGATCAGCGCCTTGCCGGTGCGCGGCATCGTCGTGTCGACGAGCGTGAACCCGTCGTCCTCCCGTACGAGGTAGGCATTGACGAAGCCATAGCGGGTCAGTTGGATGAGGTGGTCGGTGAGCGGGGTCGTCTTCATGGTGGTTCCTCCGGTCTGGATTTCCTAAGGCAATTAGCAAATTACCTAATCATCATAGGTTTGTCAAATCAAGCGATCCGTCGAACCGACTGTCGCGATCTCTATCCTCGCCCGAGTGGGTGAGCGGCGTCACGTGAGCGGCAACGGTTGACGACGGTGACGGCGAGGCGGTTGCGGGCGACGCTGATCGTCGGCCTCATGGCGGGCGTGCTCGCGGGCGCGGTGACCGGCTGCGGCGGCTCGTCGTCCACGCCGCAGGCGACGCTGCACAGCTTCCTGACTGACTGGAGCCGGGGTGACTGGGCGGCGATGCAGCGGCTCGTGGCCAAACCGCCGACATCGTTCGTGGCCACGAACGCCGGCGCGTTCACCGCGCTCGGCGTGCACGACGGGGCGTTCACGGCCGGCCCGGTGCGGACATCGGGCTCGCACGCCAGCGCCCGCGTGACCGAGCATTTCGCGCTGCCGGAGGTCGGCGCCTGGAACCCCACCACGACCGTCGCCCTCGTGCAGCGCAACGGCCGCTGGCTCGTCGCCTGGACACCGGGCACGATCAATCCATCGCTGCGGGCCGGTGACCGGCTGGCCACGACCAAGGTCTGGCCGCCGCGGGCGGCGATCCTCGGTGCCGCCGGCGCGCCGCTCACCGCCCAGCGCAATCTGGTCACCGTCGGCGTCGTCGGCAGCCGGATCAAGGACGCCAAGGCCGTCGGCGCCGACCTGATCGCGGCCGGCGCCCCGCCCGCGCCGGTGAGCCAGGCGCTCGCCCTGGCCAAGGCCCACCCGACGTTGTTCGAGCCCGTCTTCCAGATCACCCAGGCCCGGTTCGAGCAGCTCAAGGCCACATCCGGTTCGGGCAACGTCTACGCCGTCCCGGGCACGCAGTTCGCGCTGTCCGGCGCCCGGAGCGCCATCACCGCGCAGCTGGCGGCCCACGTAGTCGGGGGCGTCGGGCCGATCACCGCCGATCAGCTGCACGCCCTCGGCTCCCCCTATGACGCGTCCAGTCAGGTCGGGCAGACGGGCCTGGAGGAGACCTACGAACGCCGTCTGGCCGGGACGCCGAAGACCGAGGTGGAGGTGCTCGACTCCAATGGATTGGCGGTCACCATCCTGGTGACCTTCCCCGGTCATCCCGGCCAGCCGGTGCGCACCAGCCTCGATCCCACCGTGCAGCGGGCGGCCGAGGCCGCCCTGGCCGGGGGCCGCCACAACGTGGCGATGGTGGCGATGCGCGCGTCCACCGGTCAGGTGCTGGCCGTCGTCTCAGACCCGACGTCCTACGCGTATGACCAGGCGCTCCAGGGCGAGTACCCGCCAGGCTCGACGTTCAAGGTGATCACGTCCACCGCGCTCATCCAGAACGGCCTGTCGCCGACGTCGCCGGCGAGCTGCCCGCCCAGCCTGGACATCGACGGCGAGACGTTCCACAACGCCGAGGGCGACCAGCCGCTGCAGACGGTCGACCAGGCGTTCACCGAGTCCTGCAACACCGCGTTCATCAACCTCGCCACCTCCCACCTGAGCGGAGCCGACTTCACCCGCGCGGCCGATCTCTACGGCCTGGGGCGCATCGCGAAGCCGGGACTGCCCGCGTTCGACGCCTACGTCCCCGCGCCCAGCAGCCGGACGGCGCTGGCGGCGACGGCGATCGGCCAGGCGAGCGTCGTGTTCTCGCCGCTGGGGATGGCGACGGTCGCCGCCGCCGTGGACAGCGGCACCGCGCGGCTGCCGCGACTCGTACAGGGCGCGCCCGACGACGCGGTCGCTCCCCAGCCGCTGCCGAGCGCCGTGGCTGATGACCTGCGACTGATGATGGGCCATGTCGTCGCCAGCGGGACCGCCGCCGGTACCGGCCTGCCGAGTGCGACCCACGCCAAGACCGGAACGGCGCAGTACGGGACCGGCCCCAACCTCAAGATCGACGCGTGGCTGATGGGCTACGACGGCGACATCGCGTTCGCGATCGTCGTGCAGAACACCGGCGGCCCGAACGGCGGGCCGCTCGACGGGCCGATCATCGCGCGGTTCCTGGGCGCGCTCGGCAGCGGGGCGTGACGCGGCGCTCGGGGCGTGACGGGGCGCGCTGGCCCGTCGGGGCACCGGTGCCGCTGACAAATGTGCCCTGTGCGGTCACATTTGTCAGCCGCGTCGCTGGCGGCCGCAGTCGCATCGCCGGCGGCCGCTACAGGTCGCGCTCGTAGAAGTAGCTGACCGTCTGAACGCCGCCGGGCCCGTGCTCGTGGTTGTCGAAGCCCAGGCTCTCGTACAGGGCGCGTGCGACCGCGTCGGCCTCGCCGGTGCCGAGCTCCATGTGATCGGCACCCTCGTCGCGGGCCACCGCCATCGCCCGCTCCATCAGCGCGCGGCCGATGCCCTGCCCGCGGCGGTCGGGCACCACGTACAGCTCCGCCAGGTAGGACTCGAGCGCGCGGCTCCACAACCCGGGACGCAACCGCATGAGCGCCACAGCGCAGGCCGGTTCGCCGGCGAGCAGGATCACTGTGTCACCGTGGTCGAGCAGCTCGCCGATGCGCTGCGCCATCTCCGCCACCGGCGGCGCCGGGTCGTCGTACTCAGCGTTGAAGTCGCACAGCAGCCGGGCGATGACCGGGGCTTCGTCCGCTCCCGCGCGGCGGATCTCGACGGCGCGGGAGCGGGACATCTGCCGTGTGTATCAGGCGGTCGCGATCAGCCGCCGAACCGCTTCTTCAGGAACGCCGTGCCGTCCTTGGCGGCGGCGATCAGCACTCCGCCGTGGGTGGCTCCGGGCCACGTGTGGTAGGTGACCTTGGCGCCGTTTTTGGCCAGCTCTTGGGAGAGCTGCTGGTCAAACGGCGGCAGCACCGTCGTGTCGGCGAGGCCCTGCTCGATCAGCACCTGCCCCCTGATCCGGAGGTGGTCCGGATCGTTGGCGGCGATGGCGGCGGTGGCGGCGGTGAGATCCGCGGACGGCGCGACGAGCTGGTCGAGCGGCAAGCCGCCGAGCGAGCTGGTCGACTCGAGCTGACTCAGGCACCTGGTCAGCGTCTGTGGGTACAGAGCGGCGCCGGCCGGCGTCAGCAGCGAGCTGATGTGCAACGACGGATCGGCGATGTCGATCCCCCTGAGGATCATCCCGGCCAGCGGGGTGAGCGCCGGAGTGTTGATCGTCTTGAGGAAGCTCGCCTCCTCGGCGGTGTGGGACTGGGGCGCGAACGCCAGCGTCCCGAGCAGCTTCAGCGACGGCGTGTACTTCGACGCCAGCGATGCCGCCCACAGCGCGGCCTGACCGCCCTGGGAATGGCCCGAGATGACGATGCGGTTGCTCAGCGCCGGATCGAGGCGGCGGGCGGCGAGGACGATGTCCAGCACGCCATAGCCCTCGGAGTGGCCGATGAGATACGGGTGCGGCCCCGGGGTGCCGAGGCCTTCGTAGTCGGTGCGGACGACCGCGTACCGATCCCTGATCCAGGTGTCGAGCAGCGGCGCGATGCCGGTGTCGGCCTCGTGGGCACCGCTGGCCGGGCCCGTGTCACGGCTGGGCGCGCACGAGTCGGCGATCCCGGTGGTGCCATGGGCGTACGTGACGACCGGGAAGCCCCGCTTGGGCGCCGTGCCCTTGGGGATCGAGACGATCCCGGAAACCGGAACCATCGTGCCGTTCACGCCGACCTGCTTGTAGAGCACGAGGTAGTTGGTCGCGCCCTTCAGGGCGGCGACGCCGTGAAACGGTCGCTCCCAGATGAGCGTGCCGTGCGGACCTGCCGGCAGCCTCTTGGGCGAGTAGAACCGCAGGCCCGACGGCCCGACCTTGACCGTCGCCGACGAACTGCTGTGCGAGCTGGCGCCCGCGGTGGTGGCCAGCGCGCCGGCGATGACCGCCGCCGCCAGTGCGACCGCGATGCGACGCGTCATGCGTCTCTTCCTCATGGAACCGCTCCTCCCTCTGGTGGTGCTGCTGAGACCTGTGACCAGGATGTGACCGGGTCAGAGCATGCCACAGGCGTCGCGGCTACCCACCGTCCGCGTCGGCCTCCCGGGCCGCGTCGCCGGCATCGGCCTCCTCTGACTACGGTCAGACGTCGCGGCGAGTCGCCACCGCGGTCGTCGAGCTCGTGCTGTCGGAGCTGCCGCAGGTCCCGGCGGCGCACACCGAAGGTGGTCGCCGTCGACGTGCGGCCGATGGGCGAGCAGCCGGCGTTCACGCCGCAGCTGACGGCGGTCGGCTGACCCCTAACCCCGGTCGGGACGGCCCGGTGGGCCGCTGACTAGGCCGCCGCTGACTAGGCCGCGCGCCGCTGCGGGCGGCCGCGGTGGCGACGGCGCTTGGCCTCGAGCAAGCGCACGTCGGCGGCGTGCATCAGTTCGGCCGCAGTGGTTCCGTCAACGGGGAACAGCGCGACCCCGACGCTGCCGCCCACCGCGTCCATGCCGACGCTCACGTCGCGCACCGCCTCTGACACCTTCGCCGCCAGCCGAGCCGTCCCCCGCTCGTCGGTCTCGGGGGCGAGAATGCAGAATTCGTCACCGCCGAACCGCGCGACCGTGTCCTGGGCGCGCATGGCGTGGCTCAGCGCCGCGGCGACATCGCGGAGCAGGTCGTCCCCGGCGGCGTGACCGAAGCGATCGTTGAGCTGCTTGAAGCCATCGAGGTCGAGCATCACCAGTGCGAAGCTGTGCTGTGCCCGCTGATGGCGCGAGATCTCGTAGTCGGCCCGGACGAGCAGCGATCGGCGGTTGGCGATGCCGGTCACCGGATCGCTCAGCGCGAAGTCGCGCAGCAGCTCGCGCTCGCGTTCCAGGCGCTCACGTACCGCCACCAGCACCGCGCCCGACGCGCCCGCGACGATCGCCAGCAACGCCGCTGACGGACGGCCAGCCTGTCCCGCCACGGCGGCCGCCGACACGATCGACAGTCCGAGCACCGCCGCGGCGCTCCCCGCCGCCGCGATCCGGGTGCGGCAGGCGGAAATCGCCAGCATCGCCGCCGGCACTGACAGCCAGACGACGTCTCCGCCGCCCGCGATCGCCACCACCCCGGCCATCACGACAGCGATCAGCCCCGCCCGAGGGACGGCGCCGGCGCCGGGCGGGGCCTCGGGCGTGGGAGTCGGGCGACGCCGCGCATGCCGGCGTCGCACAGCAGTCGAGTCGCGGCTCGGCATCGCGCAGAGTGTCGCCGCCACCCCGGACGGCTCGCTGCCTAGAGAGCCGCGAGCCGAGAGCCGAGAGCCGAGAGCCGAGAGCCGAAGGGTCAGGCGAGCGCCGGCGTCTTGCGCTGCACGCCGGCGAGCAGGCCGGCGACGCGGAGCTGGTCGGCTTCCTCCATGTTGAGGAACTTGACGCCGTAGTGGCTGGGGGTGGCGCGCGCGAGCACCGCCTCGCAGTGCACGTGCTCGGGGTCGCCCGGCAGGAAGAGCTCGACGTTCCAGCGATGGCCGTCACCCATGCCGGGGCGCCGCAGCACCAGTGCGCCGCCCATGCTGAGGTTGGAGGTCACGGTCGCGATCTGGTCCGCCGCCGTGCCGTCGTCTTTCACGCAGGACACCCGGATGGCGGTGACGAGCGGGGTCCGCTCGGCGCTGCGCCGCTCAGCCACCTGGATGCCATCGACGACGACGAACTCGAGATCATCGCTGCCGGCGACCGCCAGAGCGGCCCCGCGGAGCGCGACCGGCGCGCGGCCATGCGTGAAGGTGAGGAAGCAGAGCGCCCCCGACCCCAGCCGCTCCTGCACGCCAGCACTCATCGCATCGACCGGAGACAGGGTCGCCACCGGGCCGGAGATCGACTGTACGCGGCACTCGATGCACTCGACCTCCCAGTCGACCTTGGCGTCGAGGTCGACCCGCACATCCTGATTCTTGAGCAATCGTCGCATCTCACCGACATCATCGGCAACAAGGGGGCCGGCATTTAGCCTCCTGGCGTCAATCGTTTCAAAGCTCCCGGAGCGTCCCTCGGAGGTGGGTCGATCAGCGCGCGGCGGAGCCGTCCCCGGATGACTCGCTGACCAGCTGGCGAGCGCGCTGGCGCCACAGATCGAGGCGCGTCCCCAACCCAAGGCGCGCGATCAGATCCTCGTCGATGGTCGGCGGCGGCGGCCCGTCGTCGGGGCCGGGCGCCATCTCGTGGGCCAGCGCATCGGCGATGTGCACCGCCGCCACGCCGTCGAACGCCAGCCCGGGAACCGAGGCGGGATTGTGATGGCTGCCGACGGCCTCGACGATCCCGTCCGGCAGGCCCCACAGCGACAGCAGGTAGGCGCCGACGTCGGCATGGCTGACCCCATCGTGCTCGAGCTCGATCTCGTACAGGGGCTGCTCGCGGGTCCGCGCCTCTGCCAGCCGCGCCGACCACCGATCGCTGCCGTCGGAGATCGTCACCAGCTTGCCCACGTCGTGCAGGAGCGCCGCGGTGACGCCTTCCTGCTGCGCGCGGCCGGCGGGCATGATCGAAGCGGTCAGTCGCGCCACGAGCATCGCGTGGCTCTGAAACGTGTCGAGCGAGAAGCCCTCGCTGCTGCGGGGAGCCAGCTTGCCGAACGCCTCGGCGGTGAGCGCCAGCGACCGGATCGTGTCGACCCCGAGGTACATGACGGCGTCGCGCACGGTGCCGACGGTGGAGACGAGCCCGAACAGCGCCGAGTTGGCGAGCTGCAGAACCTTGGCGCTGAGCGCGACGTCGCGCTCGATCACCGCGGCGACGTCCGCGGGCTGCCAGTCGTGGTCCCCGAGAACCTGGTTGAGCTCCATGTACACGCCGGGGCGCGAGGGCAGCGCCGTGGTCGACATCGTCCGGCGCAGCGCCTCGGCTTCGCCGGTCCGCTTGTGCAGCGCCCAGGACCGCTTGATCAGCACTCCGAGCTCGCCGACGTTGCACGGCTTGGGCAGCACCCGGTGGGCGACGATCGTGGCCAGTCCCGGCTTGGTGGCGCCGGACATGATCATCCGGATCGTCGACGGATGCCGATCCCGCACGCGGGTCAAGAGCGTCACGCCGTCCATCGCCGTCAGTTGCTCATCGGCGACGACGACATCCGCCGGCGCC
>DATCFW010000163.1:0-21366 GCA_036509295.1 Solirubrobacteraceae bacterium
CGGAGCCGACCGGGAGGTAGGAGACGACGACGTCGGTCCGGGTCTGCTTGAGGACCTCGACGATGTCGACCGTCGGACCGGGCGCCTTGGTGATCTTCTGCTGGAGATATTTGCCCAGCCCGTCGTGGGTCATGCCGCGCATGACCTCGACGCCCAGCTTGGGGATGTCGTCACCGAGCTTGATGGTGTTGTTCTGCCCGGAGAAGATCGCCTCGCTCAGATCCTTGCCGACCTTGTCGGCGTCGATGTCGAAGGCGGCGGAGAACTCGATGTCCCGGACGTGGTAGCCGCCGAGGTCGACGTGCATCAACCCGGGCACCTGCTGGTCGGGATCGGCGTCCCGGTAGTACTGGACGCCCTGCACGAACGAGCTGGCGCAGTTGCCGACGCCGATGATCGCGACGCGGACCTTCTCGTGCTGATGGCGCGCGGTGCCGTTCGTGGAGCCGTTGGTGGTGGTGGTCACTGGGACTTCCCTTCTCGAAGTTCGCTGTTCGCTGCAGGTACCGCGCCGGCCCCGTGCGGTTACAGCTGATTGTACACCGATCGGTTTCTAGCGAGTCCGCCAGCCGGGGTCGGGCTAGCGCTAAGTAGACCGATCGGTTTTCAGCGGGCGAGGCAAGCGAAGCCCGGCGCCGCGTCAGCCGTCAATCGATCGCGTCGCGCAGGATGGCCGCGGCGAGCGCCTGGGCCTCGGCGGCGGCGTCCGAGCGGTCATGGACGACGATCTGGGCGGCGGCGCCGTCGTAGAGCAGGGCCAATCGCCGGCCGACGCGGTCGGGGTCCCGGGCGCCGGCCTCGCGGGCCAGGTTGGCCAGGCGCTCGCCGAACTCCCGCTTGTGTGCGGCGGCGGTGGCGTGCCCCGGGCTGGCCGGGTCGGCCAGCTCCACCGCGGCGTTGACAAACGGGTCACCGCGCAGCGGGTGGCCGCCGACGGCCAGGGCCGCGAACAGCTCCAGCAGCCGCGCCCGCGGGGCGAGATCCGCACGGGCCAGGATCGCCTCGGGCGTAAAGCCGGGGTCGCCGGCGAACGTCTCGAGGTACGCAGCGACGAGCTCGTCCTTGCCGGCGAAGTGCTGATACAGCGTTCGCTTGGACACGTGGGCGGCCACGCACAGCTCCGCAATCCCAGTCGCGTTGATCCCGCGCCGGTAGAACAGCTCACGCGCCGCGGCCAGGATCCGCGCCCGGGCGGCGGGACGGGGCGGGTCCCCGGCCTTGGCGGTGCCCTCCCGGTCCGCGGCGCTCATCGCTCCGAGGATACCGACCGGTGTACCTGACGTCAGTCGTCGGCGGCGGGGAGGTTGAGCTGCTTGCGCACGTAGAGGATCCGCTGCACGACGGTGAACGCGCTCAGTGCGGCGAGCACGTAGACCGCGGGGGCGAGCAGCTGGAAGTTGCCGATCGAGGCGCCGCGGGCGAACACCAGGCCGACCGCGAGGATGACGACCCGGACCGGCCGGGTGGCCAGGCCGACCTTGCAGGCGACGCCGAGCGCCTCGGCGCGCGCCCGGGTGTAGGACACCATCAGCGATGCCAGCACCGCCACCACCACCGCCGCGACCGCGGCCTGGTTGTGGCGCGCCGCGAAGTACGCGGCGACCGCGGTGAGCACGATGCCCTCCTCGAGCCGGTCCAGCGTCGAGTCCAGGAACGCGCCGAACGGGGATCCCTTGCCCGACATCCGCGAGTAGCGGCCGTCGAGCGTGTCCATGATCGACCCGATGATGAAGGCCAGGCCGCCGAGGAAGAACAGCCGGTCCACCACCAGCGCGGCGGCCGCGAGATTGAGGATGAACCCGGTGAGCGAGATGATGTTGGGCGTGAGCCGGCTCTCGATCAGCCGGTCGCGCATCAGCTCCTGGGTGGTCGGGCCCTCCCGGCGCGGGCGGGGCCGCCGCTGCCGCGGCTGGCGGGGTAACGGCGGTGAGCTCTGCCGGGCCATCCGCTGCGACAGGCTAGTGGTTCTCGCCGGAACGTGGCCGCCCTGGCGGGCGGACGGCTCGTGAACTTGCGGATGCGTGGACTAGCACGTGGAACGTTGCGGTCCAGGCCAGTGGAGCGCCGGCCCGTCGCTGGGGACCGGCGCCGCGATCGGCCCGAACGCCCACGCCTCCGGTCGGGCGCGGGCCAGCAGCTTGCCGGCCAGCAGCGCCGAGACTCCGGCGGTGACCGCGCCCAGGACGACATCGGTGAGGTAGTGGTTGCCGGTCGCGATGACCACGAAGGTGATGAACAGCGGGTACAGCAGCCAGGCGATCGCCGCAAGCCGGCGCTTCACGAACCGCGACATGGGCCAGCCGATCATCAGCGCAAAGCAGACGTGCATCGAGGGAATCGCCGCGTACAGGTTGAGCAGCGCGCTGCTCGGGCCGTGTTCGGCGGTGACGCCGGTGAACTGCTGGATCGCGTCGGTGAAGCCCCACTCGGGCATCAGCCGCGGCGGCGCGGTCGGATATACCGCGTAGCCGACGAGCGCGAACAGCATCGCGACCATGAACATGTTGCGCACGAAGTAGAACGAGTCGTTGCGGCGCAGGTAGATGAACACCAGCGCGCCGAGGGTGACGATGTAGTGCGCGTTGAGATACGTCCAGTCGGTGATGTCGATCAGCCAGTGCCGGTTCAGCGCCCACGCCTGGATGCTCGGCTCGATGAACACGTGCAGGGTGCGCTCGAGGTTGATCACCGTGGTCGCGTTCCACGATGCCCGGGCGACGTCGTTGCCGTCGACCAGTCCGCGGACGAGCTGATAGAGCAGGTAGGCGCCGAGGAACAGCGAGATCTGCCGCAGGACGTCGCGCCACCCGTGCGGCAGGACTCGAGCGTCGAATTGCCGGAGCTGCGCACGCATGACGGCGTTCATCCTAGCCTCACAAATGTCTGACTCCGGTTAGGGCCGGGCCGGCATTTGGGGTCAGTTGCAGCGAGGGGACCGGGCGCCGATGCGACCCAGGGAGAAGCCCATCACCAGCCGGATCGGGCCCGCGTGTTGGACGGTCACGCGGGTGTCGTCACCGGCGGGGGCGACGCAGCCGGCGGGCGCGCGAGACCCGGCCAGCTCCCAGTACGGGGAGAAGCGCACGTGCAGCAGCGTCGACCCCGCGGAGCGGGCGTGAAGCGCCAGGGAGTCGGCCCCCATGGCGGTCAGCCGCGCGACTCCCTGGGCGATCGGCGTCGGATCGGTGACCGCGTACACGCGCCAGTGGGCCGAGCGCATGACGAGGCGCAGATAGGGTGGCCCGGAGTCGATCAGCCGCATCTCGGCCTGCGCCGAGTAGTCGAGCGCGGCGTCGGAGGCGGCGACGAAGCGGATCGCGTTGCGGTGCAGCCAGGTCGCGTAGGCGGCGGCAGTGAGATGGCCGCGGTAGAAGATCGGGTTGTCGGCAATGTCGAGCTGACGCTCCCACCCGCGGGCGATCGGGACCGAGCTCGCGACCCGGTACGCCTCCCAGTGCGAGCGGGTGAACGGGATCTCGATCCGGAATGGGGCGGCTGGCGGGCGAGCCTGGGAGCGCAGGAAGCGCAGCAGCGGCCGGTAGTAGGCGGCCGACGTCGTCGGGTCTCCGCTCGCCGTGGCCACGTCGCTCACCGGAGCCAGCCATCCGACGTACAGCAGCGGCAGCGCCACGATCGCCAGCAGCGTCATTCGCCGCCGCCACCAGATCAGCGCCGCCAGCGGTGCGGCCATGAAGGTCCCGAGTCGAGCGATGTTGCTGCCGATCGGCGACGGCACGAGGAACACCACCACCGTCGCCGCCGCGTAGATCGCGATCCCGGCACGCAGCCGCACCGCCTCGCCGGGCAGCAGGCCGAGACCACCGGCCGCGATCACCAGGAGCGGGATGAGCGTGGTGACCCCGAATGGCTCGGTGCCGCCCTCGGGGAATACGACGGCGAGCACGAGGACGGGCGCGAGCGCCGCCACCACCACCGCCACCGCGGGCAGTGCCGGCCGGATGCGGCGCTCGGCGATCAGCGCCCCGACCGCGTAGCCGGACGCGGCCAGCGCGGCGAACAGCGCCGCCACCGGACTGCACAGGGCGCAGAGCACGGCCAGCGCCGACGCGAGCGCCCCCGCGCCGGTGTCGAGCGCGGCGATCGCGCCGAGCGCCGGCAGCGCGCCGAACGCGAGAGCCAGGCGGCCGGTGTAGAGGTCGATCGCGGTGGCGGCCCCGAACAGCACCGCGCCCAGCCACGCCCGCGGACCGAAGTGCCGGCGCGCCAGCGGCTCGAACAGGGCGGCCGTGCCGGTGGCCGCGATCGCGGCGGCGAGCTGGGGGGTGAGCGCCGCCGAGACCGCTGGGTACAGGACGCTGTAGCCGACGATGTGGTGGCCGCTGTACCAGTAGTCGTCCCAGATCCCGAACCCCTCCTTCGAGAACAGGTGGGCGCGGTACAGATGCGCGGCCAGGTCCAGGCTCGGTGGGGCCACGATCACGTAGCCGGCGGCGAATGCCGCCGCCACCAGCGTGGGGGCGAGTCGCGCCCAGGGGATGTCGCGCCGTGCCCGCGCCGGCGGTCGCGCCGCGGGCGGCGCCGACGTCACGGCGCCGGGGAGCCGGCCACGAACGCCGCCAGCCGAGCCGTCAGCTCCGGCCGGTCGAGCCATGGCCAATGCCCGGCGTCTGCCACCGTCTCCACGGTGGCACCGGACAGCACGCGGGCGTAGGCGTCGGCGAACGACGGGTCAAGCCAGGGGTCCCGCTCGCCCCACACCACCAGCACGGGCCGCTCGAGCGTCCCCAGGTCCAGGCCGGCCGCGGCCAGTGACCGCGGGTTGACCGAGCGCAGGAGCCGGAGGATGACGCGCTGGGTGCCCTGGTCGAACTGCTCCCAGATCGGGGTCACGCGGTCCTCCGGCCAGGCGGCCGCAGTCGCCGACGCCCGGCGCAGCACGCGAGCCAGCATCCGCCGGCTCAGCCAGCCCATCATCAGCTCGCCGATGCCGGGGCGCCGCAGCCACCGAACGCTCGCCGGCCAGGTGAAGCCAGGCAGCAGCGGGAGCGCGTCGATGATCGCGAGCCGGTCGACGCGGTCCTGATGGCGCTCGGCGAACAGGAGCGCGATCGCCGCCCCCCAGCCGTGGCCGACGAGGATCACCGTGGGCAGCTCCAGCGCGTCGAGGAACTCCTCCAGGAACGTCACGTAGCCCGCGAGCGAGTAGTCGAGGTGCTCGGCCTTGGAGGAGCGGCCGAACCCGGGCAGGTCGGGCGCGATGCCGCCGGTGAGCGCCAGCAGCTCGCTCCAGTCGTCGGCGCTCGTCGGCACGGTGTGCAGATACACCGTCTCGGTACCGGCGGCCGCGGCACGGCGGAAGAAGACAGCGGCTCCCGCGACTTCGATCGTGTGCTCGTCGACGCCCACGCGTCGCCGAGGATAACGTCCCGCGGGATGCGCGCCGCCACCCTTGGGATGCTGTGCCTCGGCGAGGCGCTCGTGGACCTGATCGGCGAGCAGCCCGTCGACTCCATCGGCCAGGTGCGGCGGTTTGCCCCGCACGTCGGCGGCACGGTCGCCAATGTCGCGGTCGTCGCGGCCCGGGCGGGCGCTCCGGTGGCGCTCGCCGGCGGCGCCGGCGACGACGAGTGGGGCCGCTGGCTGCTGGCCCGTCTCACCGCGGAGGAGATCGACCTGAGCCGGTTCGCGCTGCTCCCCGACGTCCAGACCCAGCTCGCGTTCGTGGCCGTCGACCCCGACGGCGAGCCGACCTATGTCCTCTACGGCGAGCCGGCGCAGGCGCTGGTGGAGGCGATCGGCGATCGGGTGGCCGAGGCCGTCGGCGCGTCCGCGGGGCTGCTGATCAGCTCCAACACGCTCGCCGGGGAGCGTGAACGAGCGGTGACGATGCAGGCGCGCGACGTGGCGCTCAATCGCACCCCACCCGCGCCCGTGGTCTTTGACTGCAACATCCGGCTGCACCGCTGGTCCTCGCGCACCGATGCTGCCGCGAGCGCCAACGCGTGTGTCCCCGGCGCGCTGCTCGTGCGCGCCAACCAGGCCGAGGCCGAGCTGATGACCGGGGAGTCTGATCCCGAGCGGGCGGCCCTGGCCCTGCGCAAGGCCGGCGCCCAGCTGGTGGCGATCACGCTCGGCTCCGGCGGTGCGCTCCTGCGCGGAGCCGAGAAGGCCGATGTGGCGGCGTTCCGCACGCGGGTGCTCAGCACGGTCGGCGCCGGCGACGCCTTCACCGGGACGCTCGTCGCCAAGCTCGTGCTCAGCGAGTTCTACCCCCCGGCGGTGGCGGCGGCGCTGAGCGAGGCGGCCCATGCCGCGGCGAGGGCATGCGAGCGCTGGGGGTCCCTTGACTAGTGCCCGCCCCCGCAAATACGCTCGCATTCGAGCACTCCCTGGCAGCGCCGGGCGGCGTCCTCGGACACTCGATCTGGCAAAGCCACACCTTCGGTCCTGCGTCCTGGCCCGCCACCCCCAGTGAGCACTCTCGGTACGACCGTACTTACGGGGCCGACCACTAGTGCCGCGATCTCGTGGAAGCGGCCGGCGGCGCGCCGGATCCGTGCCGTCCGCGACCGGCTGCGGCTCGTGTACGGGATCCCCGGCTCCGAGCCCCACGGCCACCCGATCGCCGAGCTCGTCCTGACGGTCCTCTCGCAGTCCACCAACGATCGCAACCGCGACGTCGCCTACCTGCGCCTGCGCGAGCGGTTCGCCGGGGACACCTGGCGCGAGATCCGCGACGCGCCGGTCGACGAGATCGAGGCGGCGATCCGGCCCGGTGGGATCTCCAAGGTCAAATCGGCGCGGATCAAGTCGATCCTGCAGGCGATCACCGAGACCGCGCCCGACCGTGGCCCTGTCGGCGACGCCGACACCGACCGTGGCCCTGCCGGCGACGCCGACACCGACCGTGGCCCTGCCGGCGAAGCCGACACCGCCCTCTCCCTCGACTGGCTGCCGGACCTGAGCGTGCCCGAGGCCCAGGCGTATCTCACCTCCCTGCCCGGCGTGGGCCGCAAGACCGCCGCCTGTGTCCTGCTGTTCGCGCTCGGGATGCGCGACGTCCCAGTCGACACCCACGTTTCGCGTGTCGGCACCCGGTTGGGCCTGTTCCGGCCGGGCGCGCCGTTTGCGGAGATGCACGACGAGATGCTGGCCATCACCCCCCGTGGCCAGGAGCTCGAGTTCCACATGAACCTGCTGCGCCACGGGCGCCGCACCTGCCATGCCCGCCGCCCGGCGTGCGGCGCCTGCGCGCTGGCCCGCATGTGCCCGAGCGCGTTCAGATTCGGCTGAGGGTCACGCGCCGGGAGGGCCGTGCGGGATTGGGCAGCTGTGACATGGCAGATCCCGCACGGCGGTGTGCGTTGGGAGATCGACCAGGTATCTGATGGAAAATCTCCCAATCCCCGGCGGTACGTGGGAGCGCGAGCCGCTCCTCGGCGCGGCCGGGGCGGCTCACAGATCTGCTAGATTGCCACTGAGATTTTTGTAACCGCAAGGGAGCAGGCAAGAACATGGGAAAGACAATCGGAATCGACCTCGGTACGACCAACAGCTGTATGGCCGTGCTGGAGGGTGGCGAGCCGACGGTGATCGAGAACGCCGAAGGTGGGCGTACGACGCCCTCGGTCGTGGCGTTCACGCAATCCGGCGAGCGACTCGTCGGCACCGTCGCCAAGCGCCAGGCGGTGACCAACCCGCAGAACACGATCTTCTCGATCAAGCGCTTCATGGGCCGCAAGGAGGCCGAGGTGCGCGAGGAGGAGTCGATCGTGCCGTACAAGGTCGTGTCGGGCCCGGGCGGCGACGCCCGCGTCGAAGCGGCCGGCAACCAGTACTCCCCGCCGGAGATCTCGGCGATGATCCTCGGCAAGCTCAAGGCCGACGCCGAGGCCTACCTCGGTGAGACCGTCGACTCGGCCGTGATCACCGTTCCGGCGTACTTCAACGACGACCAGCGTCAGGCGACCAAGGACGCCGGCAAGGTCGCCGGACTGGACGTCAAGCGGATCATCAACGAGCCGACCGCGGCCTCGCTGGCCTACGGCCTCGACAAGGAGGCCGACCAGACGATCCTCATCTTCGACCTCGGCGGCGGCACGTTTGACGTGTCGGTGCTCGAGATCGGCGACGGCGTGTTCGAGGTCAAGGCGACCGCCGGTGACAACCACCTCGGCGGCGACAACTTCGACAAGGCGCTCGTCGACTGGCTGGTGTCGGAGTTCAAGAAGTCCCAGGGCATCGACCTGAGCGTGGACCCGATGGCGCTCCAGCGCCTGTACGAGGCGGCGGAGAAGGCCAAGATCGAGCTCTCCACCACCCAGGAGACGCAGATCAACCTGCCGTTCATCACCGCCGACTCCTCCGGCCCCAAGCATCTCGACACCCGGCTGACCCGGGCGAAGATGAACGAGCTCACCAGCACGCTGCTGGACCGGACGATCGCGCCGGTGCGCCAGGCGCTCGACGACGCCAAGGAGAAGGGCGCGTCGACGATCGACCACGTCGTCCTCGTCGGCGGCATGACCCGCATGCCCGCCGTCCAGGAGAAGGTCAAGGAGCTGACCGGCAAGGAGCCGCACCGGGGCGTCAACCCCGATGAGGTCGTCGCCGTCGGCGCCGCGATCCAGGCCGGCGTGCTCGCCGGCGACGTCAAGGACGTGCTGCTGCTCGACGTCACCCCGCTCACCCTCGGCATCGAGACCAAGGGCGGCGTGATGACCAAGCTGATTGAGCGCAACACGACGATCCCGACCCGCAAGTCAGAGGTCTTCTCGACCGCGGAGGACAACCAGCCGTCGGTGGAGATTCACGTGCTGCAGGGCGAGCGCGAGATGGCGACCTACAACAAGTCGCTGGGCAAGTTCCAGCTCACCGGCATCCCGCCGGCGCCGCGCGGCATCCCGCAGGTCGAGGTCGCGTTCGACATCGACGCCAACGGCATCCTCAACGTGTCGGCCAAGGACCTGGGCACCGGCAAGGAGCAGAAGATCGAGATCCGGTCGGGCTCCGGTCTGTCCGAGGATGAGATCAAGCGGATGGTGACCGACGCCGAGTCCCACGCCGAGGACGACAAGCGCCAGCGTGAGCTCGCCGAGGCCCGCAACAACGGCGAGAACGCCGCCTACCAGGCCGAGCGCCAGCTCAAGGACCTGGGCGAGACGGTGGACGCCTCCTCCACGGAGGAGATCGAGGCGGGGATCAAGGCGGTCCGCGAGTCGCTGACCTCCGAGGACGCCGCTGACATCAATGCCAAGACCGAGGCGCTGCAGTCCTCGTTCCACAAGGTCTCCGAGGCCATGTACCAGCGCGCCCAGGACCAGGCCGCCGACTCCTCCGACAGCGGTGCGCCGGACGGGACGGCTGAGAACGGTGCGTCCTCGAGCAACGGCGCGAGCGCCGAGGAGGACGTCGTCGACGCCGAGGTCGTGGACGAAGGCAAGTAGTCGATGACCTACTCCGATCCCACCAAGGCGCCGAAGGCGGCTCCGCAGGCGTCTGAGGCCAAGCTGCCTCAGGCGCCCCCGGGCGCCCCCGAGGGCCATGACGCCACACCGCCGCCGGTCGCGGTCGCCTCGCCGGCCGATCCCGAGCGGTCGGCCCAGCCGGGGGCGGTCGCCCCGGAGGCCGATCCCGAGCGGTCGGCCCAGCCGGGCGGTCCGGACGGGTCCCCACTCGACCTCGACGCGCTGACGGCCAGGGCGGCGAAGGCCGACGAGTACCTGGCGCTGGCCCAGCGGACCCAGGCGGACTTCGAGAACTACCGCAAGCGGGCGGTGCGCGAGGCGGCCGCCGCGCAGGAGCGGGGCGCGCTCAAGCTCGCGCTCTCGCTGTTGCCGGCGATCGACAACCTCGAGCGGGCGCTGGCCCACGTCGACACGACCGACGCCGACGCGGGCGCCGACGGCAACGGCGGCGACTCGCTGGTCGCGGGCATCAAGCATGTCCATTCCGACGTGGTCGCGGCCCTGGGACGGGTCGGGATCGAGCCATATTCCCCGGAGGGCGAGCCGTTCGACCCGCAGTACCACGAGGCGGTCGCCCAGCAGCCGGTCCAGGGCGCCCCGCCCGGGGTCGTGGTGGAGGTGTTCCAGCGCGGCTATCGGATGGGCGAGAACGTCGTGCGCCCGGCGCGCGTCGTCGTCGCCGGGTAGGGGTAATCGCTCATGGCTGACCGGCCCGACTATTACAAGGTCCTCGGGGTGGGCAAGAACGCCTCCGACGAGGAGATCAAGAAGGCATACCGCAAGCTGGCCCGCAAGTACCACCCCGACACCAATCAGGGTGACAAGAAGGCCGAGGAGCGCTTCAAGGAGATCTCCCAGGCCCACGATGTCCTGTCTGATCCCGACAAGCGCAAGGCGTACGACCGCGGCGGGATGCTCGGCGGCCTCGGCGGGATGGGCGGCGCCGGATTCGATCCGAGCTCGTTCGGCGGCAACTTCTCAGACATCCTGTCCAACCTGTTCGGAGGCGGCGGCGCCGCCGGCGGGGGGGCCGGGGGTCGCGGCTCCGGTGGCGCGGCGGGCGGCGTGCGCGGTGGCCGGCCGCGCGCGCAACGTGGTCGTGACCTCGAGACCGAGGTATCACTCAGCTTCGAGCAAGCGGTCAACGGCGCCCAGGTGCCGCTGGCGGTCCCGACCTCCCAGCCCTGCCCCACCTGTCACGGCTCCGGCGCCAAGCCCGGCACCGCGCCGCGCGTGTGCCCGGTGTGCAACGGCCGCGGCCTGGAGTCCCAGAGCCAGGGCATCTTCTCGATGTCACAGCCGTGCTCCAACTGCCACGGGTCCGGGACCGTGATTGACGATCCCTGCCCGACGTGTCAGGGCTCGGGCGCCCAGCGCTCGGTGCGCCGGATGCGCGTCAACATCCCCGCCGGCGTTCGTGACGGCAGCCGGATCCGGCTCGCCGGCAAGGGCGAGCCCGGCTTCTCCGGTGGCGGCGAGGCCGGCGCTCCCGGCGACCTGTACGTGATCACCCGGGTGACCGACTCCTCGGTGTTCAAGCGCAACGGCGACAACCTCGAGGTCGAGGTCCCACTGACGATCCCCGAGGCGCTCCAGGGCGCCGTCATCGAGGTGCCCACGCTCAACGGCTCCAAGCGACTGCGGGTTCCCGCCGGCACCCGCCACGGCACCGTCCAGCGGCTGCGCGGCGAAGGGCCGGCGCGGCTGAGCGCCAAGGGCAACGGCGACATCCACTACCGCTTCGTGCTCGACGTCCCGGCGTCGCTGTCCCCCGAGCAGTCCGAGGCCGTTGACCGGCTCTCCCAGGTGATGAACGGCAACCCGCGCGAGCGGCTGTTCGACGAATTCGAACCCGCCCACCCGGGCACGTGATGGCCTCGCACCGGGTTCGCACCACGACGCGCGTCACGGTCTCCTCGGACCGGGCCGTGTTCATGATCTCGATCGCCGCCGAGCTGGCCGAGATGCACCCGCAGACCCTGCGGATGTACGAGGCGCGCGGATTGATCGAGCCCCAGCGCTCGCCCAAGGGGACGCGGCTGTACTCCCAGAAGGACGTCGATCGGCTGCGGCGCATCCAGGAGATGACCGCGGAGCTCGGCATGAACCTCGCCGGGGTCGAGCGGGTGTTCGAGCTCGAGGAGCAGCTCAAGACGATGTCACGCAAGGTGGCGGCGCTGCAGAAGCGTGCCGACGACCTGGGCGCCGAGGTGCAGCGGCTCGAGGCGCTGCGGCGTGAGCTGCGCGCCGAGATCGTTCCCTACGTGCGCGGCGGCGCGCTCGTTCGCCATGCCGACCTACAGTCGTTGAAGCTGGCCCGGCCCGACCGACGCGAGGCGTAGCTCGAGAGCTGCCTGAGCCTGAGCCGGGTGCCCCCACCGCACCAAACGGCGGTTCACCGTGTTCGGTATGCAACGATCCTCCCGGCGGCCGGGAGGAGGACCGCCGTCGGACGTCGCTCATTGATCAGGGGAATGAATACGCATGGCTAGAAGAAGCTGGGGTGTGAGGTCGGCGTCCGGTCGCGCCGGATGTCGTGCGGCGGTCATCGGCTCCGTGGCGGCCGCGCTGTGCCTGTGGGCCCCGCCGGCGCTGGCCGCGGGGACAGGTCAGACGAGGTCCGGGGCGGCTCGTGTCGGCGCGGCATCCGCGTCGGCGACGGTCGCGCTCGCGCTCCCGCTGAGGGCGAACGAGTCCGGCCTGGAGACGTTCGCCACCCAGGTCTCGACCCCGGGCTCGCCGCAGTACGGCCAGTACGAGTCGATCGCGGCGCTGTCGAAGCGGTTCGGCGCGTCACCGGCCGAGCGCTCGCGGGTGCTCAGCTACCTCACGCGATCGGGGGCGACCGGCGTCAAGATCGACGTCACCGGGCTGTTCGCCGATGCGACGATGAAGGTGGCCGGTGCCCAGCGGCTGTTCGCGACCGGTCTCGGGGACTTTCACAGCGCCCGGACCGGCCGGTTCATGGCGCCCGAGTCCACCGTCGAGATTCCGGCGGCGCTGCGCTCGACGGTGACCGGCGTCGTCGGCCTCGACACCCGGCCGCTGTTCGGCACACCGCCGACCCGGCACTCCACCGACGCGGCGTGGCCGCGCGTGCCGGCGTCGGCTGCTCCCGCCGCGCGGACGGCGTCGGCTGTTCCCGCCGCGCGAGCGGCCACCGTCTCGCCCGACGACGAGTCCGGATACCTGCAGCGCACCGGAACGCCGGCCGGCTGTCCGGCGGCGGTGGCCCAGACTGGGTTCACGCCCAACCAGTACCTCACCGCCTACAACTTCGCCCCGCTGCAGAGCGCCGGGCTGGAGGGTCAGGGCGAGCGAGTCGCCCTGATCGAGATCGACGGCTTTCGCTATTCGGATCTGCACAACTTCGCCAAGTGCTTCGGCCTGGCCACCCCGGCGATCAACGGCTACGGCGTCGGGCTCAAGCATCCGCTGCCCCCGGGCGGGGAGTCGACCCTCGACCTCGAGGTGCTCGACGCCGCCGCCCCCAAGCTCAAGGCCGTCGACGTCTACGAGTCCAAGCCCAGCGCCGTGGACGTGCTCCATTCGCTCACCGCTCCGCTGACCAACTCCGGGTCCCGGCCTGACGTCATCTCCGCGTCGTTGGGCTCGTGCGAGGAGGCGACGCTGTCTACGATCGGCAACTCCGGGCTGCGCTCGGTCGAGGGGGCGCTCGCGGCGGCGGCGGCCAGCGGGATCTCGGTGCTCGCCTCCAGCGGCGATGACGGCTCCTCGGCCTGCCTGTCACCCATCGGCAAGCCGGTGCCGGGACTGGCGGTCAGCTATCCGGCGTCGTCGCCGTTCGTCACCGGCGTCGGCGGGACCAACGTCTCGCTCAATTCGGCGAATCAGATCGCCTCCCAGGAGGTGTGGAACGACTCGCCGCTCGTCGTCGCCGCCGGCGGCGGCGGGATCAGCGGGCTGTTTCACCGACCCTCCTATCAGAAGGGCTTCGTCGTTCCCAACCACCGGGCGGTTCCCGACGTTTCGATGCTGGCCGACGTCGCCCCCGGCTACGAGATCTACTGCACCGCCAAGGGTGACTGCATCAGCGGCGGCAACACGAACCCGTGGACCCAGGTGGGCGGCACCAGCGCGGCCTCGCCGCTGCTCGCCGGCGGCCTCGCGCTCGTCGACCAGGCGCTGCGCCGCGGCGGGCGTCAGGACGTGGGGCTGGCCAACCCGCTGCTGTACCAGATCGCGCGCTCCCCGGTGGCCGCCAACGTCATCTCCGACGTCGTCACTAACGACAACGACCTCGGGGCCAGCATCGGCGGCAAGCCGTCTGGCTGCTGCACGGCGGTGACGGGGTACGACGACGCCTCGGGCCTGGGCAGCGTCAACCTCGCCGGGCTGGCCTTCGCGGCGAGCACGCTCGTGCCGAAGATCGTGCACGTCGGCCTGTCGGTGCCGACCCAGCGCCTTGCGGCCACCGCCAAGCACATCCTGGCCCGCGTGTCCTGCTCGGGACGATGCCTGATGGGCGCCTACGCTCACATCCAGCTTGGCCGGTCGCGCAAGCTGATCACCCAGCAGTCGAGCGTCTACCTGCTGCGCCACGGCGGACGCCGGACGATCAAGATCCCGCTCAACGCCAAGACGCTCGGGAAGGTGCGCAGTGCGCTCGCGCGGGGCGAGCGGGTGACCGCGATCGTCTACGGGGCGATCCTCGACCCGAATGGGAGCGTCGAGGTCCAGACCTCCGGGCTGCGGCTGCGTCTGCACGCCTGAGCCTGGGTCACGGCGGCGCCGAGCGGCGGCGTCCCGCGACACCGACATCGACCGGCTCCGGGAACGCCCAGCGACCCCGGCCTTGCGGGCGATCCCGAATCGTGCGATAATCTTAGTCATCAAGACTTAGATTTGCACCACCTGCTTCCGATCCGGAATCGCCCATGCAACAAGATCGCTTCACCATCAAGTCCCAGGAGGCGCTGGGAGCCGCCCAGCGGCTGGCCGACGGGCGGCGCAATCCGCAGACGATGCCCGAGCACCTGCTCGCCGTCCTGCTCGAGCAGGAGGGCGGCGTCGTCGTCCCCATGCTGCGCAAGCTCGGCGCCGACCCAGCCGCGGTCCGCCGGACGCTCGGGGCGCGCCTCGACGCACTGCCGATGTTGACCGTGTCGGCCAGCCGGACCGAGCCTGCCGCCGGCTCCTCAGAGCTCGTCCAGATCCTCCAGGACGCCGAGACCGAGATGCGCGAACTGCGCGACGAGTACGTCTCGACCGAGCACATCCTGCTGGCGCTCGCCGCTCATCCGGGCGGCGCCGGCGACGCGCTGCGCGCCAACGGCGCCGGCCATGACGATCTGATCAAGGCCCTGTCGGAGGTGCGCGGCTCTCACCGCGTCACCGACAAGAATCCCGAGGAGAAGTTCCAGGCGCTCGAGAAGTACGGCCGGGACCTCACCGAGGCCGCGGCCGCGGGCAAGCTCGACCCGGTGATCGGGCGCGACGACGAGATCCGGCGCGTCATCCAGGTCCTGTCGCGCCGTACCAAGAACAACCCCGTGCTGATCGGTGAGCCCGGCGTGGGCAAGACCGCCATCGCCGAGGGCCTCGCCCAGCGGATCGTCTCCGGCGACGTGCCCGAGGGGCTGCGGGACCGCCGCGTCATCTCGCTCGACGTCGGCGCGCTGATCGCCGGGTCGAAGTACCGCGGGGAGTTCGAGGACCGGCTCAAGGCGGTCCTCAAGGAGATCGCCCACGCCGAGGGCACGATCATCCTGTTCATCGACGAGCTGCACACGATCGTCGGCGCCGGCGCGGCCGAGGGTGCCGTCGATGCCGCCAATCTGCTCAAGCCGATGCTCGCCCGCGGAGAGCTGCGCGCCGTCGGCGCGACCACGCTGGACGAGTACCGCAAGCACATCGAGAAGGACGCCGCGCTCGAGCGCCGCTTCCAGCCGGTGCACGTCGGCGAGCCGTCGGTGGAGGACACGATCGCCATCCTGCGCGGGCTCAAGGAGCGCTACCAGGTCCACCACAAGGTCCGCATCCAGGACTCGGCGCTCGTCGCCGCGGCGACGCTCAGCCAGCGCTACATCGCCGACCGGTTCCTGCCCGACAAGGCGATCGACCTCGTCGACGAGGCCGCCTCGCGGATTCGCATGGAGATCGACTCCAAGCCGACCGAGATCGACGAGGTGGACCGGCACATGATGCAGCTGGAGATCGAGCTGCAGTCACTCGGCGAGGATGACGACGCCGGCACCGTCGCCCGGCGCGAGCAGCTCGAGCGCACGCTGGCGCAGGAGCGCGAGCGCTCGGATGCGATGCACGCCGAGTGGCAGCGGGAGAAGGACTCGCTCGGCGCCGTCGCCGATGTCCAGGAGCAACTCGAGCAGGCCCGGATGGAGCTGGAGCGCGCGCAGCGCGAGGCCGACCTCGGGCGCGCCGCCGAGCTGCAGTACGGGACGATCCCGGAGCTGACCAAGCAGCTCGAGGCGGCCGAGTCCGCCGAGGCCGACGCGGCCAATGCGACCGGCAGCGCCGCCGGCCCGCGCTTCCTCAAGGACGTCGTCGACGCCGACGACGTCGCTGAGATCGTCGCCACGTGGACCGGCGTGCCGGTGACCCGGCTGCTGGAGGGCGAGATCGAGAAGCTGGTGCGCATGGAGGACCGGCTGCACCAGCGGGTGATCGGCCAGGACGAGGCCGTCACCGCGGTGGCGAGTGCGCTGCGCCGCTCCCGCGCCGGGCTCCAGGACCCCGATCGCCCGATCGGCACGTTCCTGTTCCTCGGACCCACCGGCGTCGGCAAGACCGAGCTGGCCCGGGCGCTGGCCGAGTTCATGTTCGACACCTCGGAGGCGATGGTCCGGATCGACATGTCGGAGTACATGGAGAAGCACGCGGTCAGCCGCCTCGTCGGTGCGCCACCCGGATACGTCGGCTACGAGGAGGGCGGTCAGCTCACCGAGGCGGTGCGCCGCCGGCCTTACTCGGTGGTGCTGCTCGACGAGATCGAGAAGGCCCACCCCGACGTGTTCAACGCGCTGCTGCAGGTGATGGACGACGGGCGCCTCACCGACGGTCAGGGCCGCACCGTGTCGTTCAAGAACGCGGTGCTGATCATGACCTCCAACATCGCGGGCGGTCGGGCAGGGGTCGAGGCCAGCTTCAAGCCGGAGTTCGTCAATCGCCTCGATGACATCGTCGAGTTCGATCCGCTCAGCCGTGAGCAGATCGGCGAGATCGTCGACCTCCAGGTGGCTGGGCTGATCAAGCGCGTGCGCGAACGGGAGATCGAGATCGAGCTCACCGACGACGCCCGTACGCTGATCGGCAACCTTGGCTACGACCCCACCTATGGGGCCCGCCCGCTCAAGCGGGTGATCCAGAAACGACTCGTCGATCCGCTGGCGCTGGCGATCCTCGAGGGCCGCTTCAGCGCCGGTGACGCGGTGCGCGTCGACGCGGCCGATGGCGAGCTGACGCTCGATCAGATCCAGCCCGCGCCGGTCGACGCTCCCACCGCGACCGTCTAAACCCCGTCACCGGGATCGCCCTGCGACGGGTGGCCGCGCGCGGCGTCGCGGCACGCCGCAGCGAGGTATCCGGTACAAGTGCGCTAGTGGCTCACCGGATCGGCCACCAGCACCGACACCGCACAGGAGGGAGCGCCAGATGCCGACGTACATCATGCTCACCACGCTCACGCCGGATGGAGTCCAGACGATCAAGAACAACCCCGCGCGCATCCGTGAGGTCAACCGCGAGGTGGAGCAGCTCGGCGCCACCGTCAAGGCGCAATGGGCGACGCTCGGGCAGTTCGACTTCGTCAACGTGATCGAGGCCCCCGACGAGCGGACGATCGCCCGCGTATCCCTTGAGCTCGGCTCGCGGGGGACCGGCCGCTATGAGACCCTGACCGCCATCCCGATCGATGACTTCATCGGCTTGATCTAGTGGTTTTCTAGTGGTTTCCTACTAGCGTGCTGCGAGCGGGAGCGACGCCGTCTGGCGGCGCCGGAAAACCGATGTCGGCGTGACCGAACGCGTCCTCGTACTCGGAGGCGGCGCCCGCGAGCACGCCATCGTCCAGGCGCTGAACCGGTCGCCGCGAGGCCCCGAGGTGATCTGTGCCCCGGGCAACGTCGGCATCGGGGCCGAGGCCACGCTGCGCCCCCTGGACCCCCTGGACATCGGCGCAGTCGTCGGCGCCGCCCGGGAGATCAAGCCCGATCTCGTCGTCGTCGGGCCCGAGGCCCCGCTGGTGATCGGCGTCGTCGATGCGCTCGGCGACGCCGGGATTCGCTGCTTCGGTCCGATCCAGACCGCGGCCCGGCTCGAGGGGTCCAAGGCGTTCTGCAAGGAGATCATGGAGGCCGCCGGTGTCCCCACCGCCGCCTATTCGGTCGTCACCACGCCGGAGCAGGGAATGGCGGCGATCACCGGGTACCCCGTCGTGATCAAGGCCGACGGTCTCGCGGCGGGCAAGGGCGTCATCATCGCCGCCGACGAGGCGCAGGCGCGCGCGGCGCTGGAGGAACTCCTGGTGGGCCGCCGGTTCGACACCGAGCGCGTCGTCGTGGAGGAGCACCTCGTCGGGGAGGAGCTGTCCCTGCTGGCGGTGTGCGACGGCGTCACGGCGGTGCCGCTCGCCTCGGCCCAGGACTACAAGCGCATCTTCAACGGCGATCTCGGCCCCAACACCGGCGGGATGGGCTCGTACTCGCCGGTCCCGTCGGTGGGCGAGGCACATGCCCGCGAGATCTGCGCCACCGTGCACCAGCCGGTCCTCGACGTGCTCGCCCGCCGCGGCTCGCCGTTTCACGGCGTCCTCTACGCCGGACTGATGATGTCGGGTGGGCCGGATCCGATTCCCAAGGTCCTCGAGTTCAACGTCCGCTTCGGCGATCCCGAGACCCAGGCGATCCTGCCGCGGCTGCGCAGCGACCTGCTCGAGCTGCTCATGGCGGCGACCGAGCCGGGCGGACTCGCCGGATTGGCCCCGCTGCAATGGGCGCCCGAGATGGCGGTCACCGTCGTCCTGGCGAGCGGTGGGTACCCCGAATCGTCCTCCTCGGGGGACGTGATCACCGGCTTGGAGAAGGTCTCGCCCGGGGTGTTCGTGACCCACGCCGGCACGGGCCGGTCGCCGCGGGGCCAGATCGTCACCGCCGGTGGCCGGGTCCTGAGCGTGACCGCACTGGGGGCCGACGCGGCTCAGAGTCGCGCCGGCGCATATGCTGCAGCCGACGTGATCGAGTTTCCTGGCAGGCAGATGCGGCGCGACATCGCGCTCAAGGTGCGCGGATGACCGTTGCGGGCGAGCCCACGCCGAGTCCCGCCGCGCAGGAGGGCGAGCCCGAGTTGATGCTGGAGCCGGCGGCACCTCTGGCCGAGACCGCCGCCGAGCTCGAGGAGATCGACGTCGATGCTCCCCAAGTCGCGATCCTGATGGGATCCAAGAGCGACATGGAGGCGATGGAGAAGGCCGAGCGAGAGCTGTCCGAGCGCGGGATCAGCTCCGAGACGCGCGTCATGTCCGCGCACCGCGAGCCCGACATCGTCGCCGACTACGCCCGCAACGCCAAGCTGCGGGGGATCAAGGTGATCATCGCCGGGGCGGGCCTGTCAGCCGCGCTGCCCGGCGTCGTCGCCGCCCACACCGAGCTGCCGGTGATCGGAGTGCCGCTCACCAGCCGCACGTCGGTGGCCGGTGGGCTCGACGCGCTGCTGTCGATCGCGCAGATGCCGCCCGGGGTGCCGGTGGCGTGCGTCGGCGTGGACAACGCCCGCAACGCCGCCGTGCTGGCCGCGCGGATCCTCTCGCCCTAGAGGCCACGTCCGCGAAACCCCCCGGGGGGCGACGCAGCCCGCGGGGGCGCGACTGGCCGACGGCTACGCGGGGCAGGCGGCCGGGGCGGCCGGCGTCGCGAGGTCCTGGATGTACTGGGCGATGAGCGCGGCGGTGCTTCGCGTGACGCGCGGCGCCCTCCGGGTGTCAGGAATCGGGGTGGGCTGCGTGATGGTTCTCATATGCTTCCTCGCATCGCGATTCGTTGTACGATAAGGATCGTACGATAGCAGTTGTACGAAGTCTTTCGTACAAGGACTCGCAGGCTTCCTACAATGAGGGAGCAATGTCCATGCACACCACCGAACAGATCGTTCACCCGGCCGTTGAAGAGCTCGAATTGGGCGCCGTGCTCCACGCCCTGAGCGATCCGGTGCGCCTGCAGATCGTCGCCGAGCTGGCTCGCCGTGAGGGCGAGTACACGTGCGGCAGCTTCGCTCTGCCGGTCACCAAGTCCACCTGCACGCATCATTTCAAGGTCCTGCGCGAAGCCGGCCTGATCCACCAGCGTCCGCAGGGCACCACCCGGCTCAACCGGTTGCGCCGCGAGGACCTCGAGATGCGCTTCCCCGGGCTGATGGCCACGATCCTCACGGCCGCCGACGCCTCGGGTCACGTCGAGGCCGCCGCCGCCGCGCGGTCGGCCAAGGCCGTCGGCGCCGCCAAGGGCCCCGCCGCCGCCGAGCGCGCGCTCGAGGCGTCGACCGCGCGCGCGGTCGCCTAACCGCGTGGCCCATTACTGGTGATCGCGCGCTACACCCGGCGCGAGCTGGGCGAGGCCTGGTCTGACTTCGCGCGGTTCGATGCGATGCGCGAGGTCGAGGTGGCCGCGTGCGAGGAGATGGACGGCCCGACGGAGGCCGAGCTGGACGCGATCCGCGCGGCGACGTTCACCGTCGCGGCGATCGACGAGCGCGAGAAAGTCACCGATCACGACACGGCGGCGTTCGTCGACGTCCTGTCGGAGTCGGCCGGGCCGGCCGGACGCTGGATCCACTACGGCCTGACCTCGAGCGACGTGCTCGACACCGGGCTGGCGCTCCAGATCCGGCGGGTGGGGGAGCTCGTCCTGCCCGATTCGCGGTCTCTCGTCGTCGCCCTCGCCGCCCGGGCGCGCGAGCACGTGGACACGCTCTGCGTCGGCCGCACCCATGGGATCCACGCCGAGCCGACGACGTTCGGGATCAAGCTGGCCGGATTCGCGTTCGAGGCCGATCGCAACCTGCGCCGGCTCGAGCGGGCGTTTTCGCAGGCGGCGGTCGGTGCCGTGTCGGGCGCGGTCGGCAGCTACTCGGCCACCTCCCCCGATTTCGAGGCCCGCATCCTGGCGCGGCTGGGGCTCGAGCCCGAGCCGGTCTCAACCCAGGTGGTGGCGCGCGACCGTCACGCCGAGCTCCTCCAGGCGATCGCACTGTCCGGCGCCGGGCTGGAGCGCTTCGCCACCGAGGTGCGCCATCTGGCTCGCACCGAGGTCGGGGAGGTGCGCGAGCCGTTCGGCGCCGGCCAGAAGGGCTCAAGCGCGATGCCCCACAAGCGCAACCCGATCAAGTCAGAGCAGGTGGTCGGCCTGGCCCGGGTCCTGCGCGGGAACGCCGCCGCCGCCGTCGAGAACGTGGCCCTGTGGCACGAGCGCGACATCTCGCACTCCTCGGTGGAGCGGATCATCCTGCCCGATTCGACGATCCTGCTCGATCACATGCAGCGCCGCGTGCTGGCGCTGGTCCGGGGCATGGTCGTCGACGCGGCGCGCATGCGCGAGAACCTCGAGCTGACCCACGGCGCCCTGTTCTCCCAGCGCGTGCTGCTCGCGCTGGTCGCCGCCGGCAGCACGCGCGACGACGCCTATCGCGTGGTTCAGCGCCTGGCTCAGCAGGCCCTCGACGAGCGGGTGGCGCTGCGGTCCCTGCTCGAGGGCGACCCGGCGGGCGCGGGCCTGGATCTCGATGCGATCTTCGACTACGAGCCCTTCGTGCGCAGCGCCGCCGAGATCGTCGGGCGCCTGGACGCGATCGCCGCTCCGGCCTCGGCACCGCCGCCCGCGACGCAGTTCGCGTAGCGCCGCCCGCTCGCCGACCCCGTCCGCCGACCCCGCTCGCCAACCCGCCTGCGCGCCGACCCGGCCCGCGCGCC